>NZ_JBHYVB010000124.1:0-34993 GCF_042750115.1 Streptomyces sp. NPDC059455 | reverse complement strand
TGCGAAAAAGGGGGATCGCTGACCGGGCGCAATCCGGTCGACCGGGGGAAGAAGGGCAGCAAACTGCACGTCCTGTCCGACGCCCAGGGCCTACCCCTCGCCCTCGGCGTCTCCGGCGCGAACGTTCACGACAGCCAGGCACTTCTGCCACTGATCCTGGGCATTCCCGCGATCCGGTCTCGACGCGGACCGCGACGACGCCGGCCCGGCAGGCTCCGCGCGGACAAGGCGTACCACTCCACCGAGCGCCTGACGTGGCTACGCAACCGTGGCATCGTCCCACGTATAGCCCGTCCCGGAATCGAGTCCAGCGAACGCCTCGGCCGACACCGCTGGAAGATCGAACGGTCGATCTCGTGGCTCTTCGGCTACCGGCGCCTGACCATCCGATACGAACGAAAGGGCACACACTTCCTGGCCTTCCTCGGCCTCGCAGCCGCCCTGACCTGCTACAAAAAGCTCGCGAAACTCACCACGTGAGACAAGCTCTTAGCGATCAAGTCTTCGTAACCGACGGCATCTTCGAGCGGCGGCGGCCCGTCGCCCATGTAGACGACGATACGCAGTCCCTCATATCCCTGGCTCAATTCGGAAACGACCGGGGCGAACGTGTCATCGACCAGAAGAATCTCGGTTTCAGACTCCTTCAGCGAGTAGATAATCTCAGCTGGGCTCCAGCGGTAGTTGACCGGGTTAACCACGCCGTTGGCCCACGGAACAGAAAGGAGAGCCTCGAGATACTTATCGGAGTTGTGGGACAGGATGCCCACTCTCTCGCCGTCGACCACCCCGAACTCTCGGAGCGCTCCGGCAAACCTGGCAACGCGATCGGCCTGATCCGAGAAGGTTCGCACCCGGTCACCGAAGATCGTGGCGGGCGCATTCGGGCTCTCTCTGAGCGAGCGGTGCAGGCCTTGAGTTAGGTACACGGTTTTCCCTCTGGTTCTTGGGAAGGAAATTCAAAGACGATGCCTGCATCAGGGTTCCTGCCCGACTTCTAATTCGTTTGCTAGCGCGGCGATCCGCATCCTCACGTCTTCCATCGTTCCGGAAGGCTCCTCACCCTGGCGTCGCGTCGCATGGAATTCCGTGACGAGTACGGTGCACGGCTCATCGGAGATCACCTGCCATCGGTGATTCGAACCGCAAAAGACGACCACGTCACCCGAATTAAGGACTTCACGGGTTCCGTCAGATGCCTCAACTGCGATCGTTCCGCTTACGACGGTGTCGATGGCAATGCTGTCGTGAGAATGAAAGCATCCAAACCCAACGCCGTCATACCAGTGAATCCCGCTGGGCTGCGCGTTAATGAGCTTCCTCTGCTCCTCGGAACCCGGGGACCATTCCATCTCTGCCAAACGCGACAGCGGGGGAAAATGCGCGCCGAACACTCGCACTCCTCCAGGAGGTGCCAACACGCTGCGAACCTTGTATGGCTCATCCGGATAGTAGGGGAGGGTCGGAGTCTCATCGAAACCCCAAATAAACCCAGCACCATAACCATTCGGGTCTGTCGACTCGATTTCCGCAATTTCAAACTTCGAAATCCCGGTCTCGATCTCGCCAAGCAAGACCCTTCTCCACGGAGCAACTGGCATTACAAAACTCCTTCGCTCAGCCGTACCTATCACAGAGTGCTGCGTGCGATCACCATAATTGCCGTACTGCACCGCCTACATATCAGCCACGATGCGTTCTCCTGTGTGGCGTTAGCGCGATCGCTCGTTGTCACACATTTGGCTTCACTCCGGTGCCAGATGCTTGAAACGGGTGGGCTGCCGATCGCCGACGATCGCGCCTGGTGCGAATGCCTCGTCGAGCGTCGCCAGCTCGTCGGGACTCAGCTGAATCTCCAAGGTGCCGAGATTCTCGGGCAACCGCCCCGGCCGGCTCATCCCAATCAGCGGCACGATGTCGTCACCGCGCGAGAGCACCCACGCGATCGCGACCTGTGCCGGCGAGACACCCCTTGCCGCCGCCAACTCTTTAAGGACGGCCACGCGTTCGAGATTGTGGAGAAGATTGTCCCCCTGAAAGCGAGGGAAATTTTGACCGCGGGGATCGTCGGCCGGCAGAGGCCATTCGATGTTACCCAACAGCAGGCCCTGCGCCACCACACTGTAAGCGACGATGCCAACTCCAAGCTCTCGTGCTGTGGGCAGGATCTCCGGCTCGATTAGCCGCGTTGCCAGCGAATACTCGATCTCGAGCGCGGCGACAGGATGGACGGCATGGGCCCGCCGGAGGTGTTCTGCATTGGCTTCGGAAAGGCCGAGGTAACGGACCTTTCCCTCCTGGATGAGATCAGCGATAGCGCCCACCGTATCCTCAACCGGAACATTCGGGTCGATGCGCCCCGGCTGATAAATGTCGATGACATCGACACCCAGCCGTTGAAGCGAGTAGGAAGCAAAATTCTTGACGGCGGCGGGCCGCATGTCGAAGCCCAAAAACGCTCCGGTAGGAGACCGCTGCGCCCCGAATTTGACGCTGATAACGGCATCGTCGCGACGCCGCCCCTTGATCGCCCGACCGATCAACATCTCATTGTGGCCCATTCCATAGAAGTCGCCCGTGTTAAGCATGTTGATCCCTGCATCGAGCGCCGTATGGATCGTGGCGATGCTGTCTGCCTCGCTCTCAGGGGTCTCGGTCTCGTGCGAGCCCTGGTAGTTCGACATCCGCATACACCCCAGCCCGATTGCTGATACGGTCGGGCCTTGCGTGCCCAGTCGCCGCATTTCCATCACAGCCTCCACTTCTTGGGCCGAAGGCCCGTCAACAGCCCACCTTGAGCGGCACGGCCTGGGGACATCTTTGTTAAGTCGAATATTCGAACTATTACGGTCGCGCCAGTGTGTTTATCAGCATCGTCGATGGGCCTCGCGCTGCGCGACCCGCAGCTAGTACCACACAGTTACCGTGAGGTTCCCCCGGGAGTTGGTCTCCCGGTTCTTTTCTCTGCCGGCCCAACAGCGAAGAAGCTCTCGTGACGGTGTCTCCGTTTCTTGGGTCCAGGGAACAGCCTTTCTGTCCCGCCCACCACCGCCACAAGGAACTCTAGGTTGTTCTCTTATGCCGCGGTGTCGTTCAGCCAGTTCACGAAACGGGAAAAGCGTTCCATGTAGTCCGCTGGCGTCTCCGCCAACGCCATGGCCTTGGCGTGCTCGCGCACCAGCTTGTATCGGGCGATGCGGTCGGCTTCATAACTGTCCAATGCCGAGGAGATGTCGTTGTGCATGAGCCGGTCGCCAAGGACATAAGCGTCCTCGATGCCAAGCGAGGCACCAGATCCAATATGGGGGGACATAGCGTGTGCGGCGTCCCCGGCGAGCACCACCCGCCCGCCCTTCCAGCGTGGGATTTCCGGAACCACGGCGACCTGACTGTAGATCACTGAGTCTTCGGGAGTAGCCATGATGACCTTGCGCAGCAGGAACTCGGAATCCCCGTCGTACAGATTCTCAACCCTGGCAAGGGCCTCCTGCTTGGGGTCTCCGGCGACCTCGTCGGTCAAACCCAACTGGGCTAGCACCCAAAAGCAGGAACCGTCGGCGAGCCGCGTCACCGCGCCGCGGGTACGGTCACGCCCGATAGTCAGGTAACCATCGCCGAGATCCCCGTCGAACGGCAGTACCGCCCGCCACACATGGTGACCGTCTTCGTAATAATGGCTTTCCGAGCCCGGAATGAGCTTCCTGCGGACCCGGGAGTTCAGGCCATCGGCGCCGACGAGCAAATCCGCACACTCGCGATCGCCATTGGCATAATGCACGGTAATGCCGGACTCGTCCTCGGCGTAATCGACCACTCCCATACCAGTGCGAATATTCTCTTCGCCGACAGCGGAGACGAGCAACGCGCTGAGCCGCTGGCGAAGCACCGTACGCCCCGGCGGCATGTCGCTCACGTCGATCAGCGCACCGGAGGGGTCGCGAAAGCCTTGGAAGCTAGGTTCGGCCCTGATCTCGGACAGCCGCGAACCAAGCCCAAGACGTTCAAGTTCGGTGATTGTGTGCTGCCAAACTCCGAGCGCAGCACCGGTCTCCCTAATCCCCGGCGCTAGTTCTCGAACCCCGACCTCAAACCCCACCCGACGCAGCGACAGCGCTGAACACAAACCGACCATGCCCGCACCGGCCACGATCACCCGGCCGCGCGACTTCACGTCGTTGCCAACCGTCGATGGATACGTCACATCGTTCCTCGCGTTGCGAATCCGAATTTCAGTCCTCTATCGCCTCAGATGGACGCTACCCGCCCGACTCTTGCCGAGTCAAGGAACAAGTAGGTCCGAAATTCGGCGCACGTGCGTGCAGTTCAAGCGTGGCGCGGCGTCCGCATCGGCAACAGTGACGAGCGACGGCATGGTCGTAGCGGCCGCGTCCCAGAAACGCCCAGCAGTCGCGCTCTCGAAGAGGGCCCAGGTCAGGGCGCAGCCCGACCACGACCTCAGCGACCGCACGACCCTTCGGCGGGACTTGCGATCACGCGGACAGCAGGAGCAGGCGGGCCATGACTACTAGAGCCGCGGTGGGCCGAACCGTCTCGCCAGCGCGCAACGGTGCAGACTAGGTCGTTACAAGGCATACCATGGTCCGACTATCGGCGGCGTCGGGTCGGATGCCGGTAGCTATCAGCACCTCATGTCCGAGTCAAGGAGATGTAATGTCGGAACTTGATCCCCTGGATCAGAGGATCTTCGGATTGCTGGCGGAGAATGGCCGGATGTCCAATCTGGAGCTGGCTGGGCACGTCGGAGTGTCGGAGAAGACGGTTCGTCAGCGGATCCGTCGATTGACCGAGCGCGACGGGATGCGAATCGGAGCCACACTGGCTCGCAGCGCGGCGCGTTCGAGGCTGATCGTCTTGGTACGCGCTGAGAGCGGTCAACGATTCGCAGTCGCTCACCGGCTCTCCGCGCTGCCGGAAGTGGACGAGGTCCACATGACGACCGGCAACTGGGAGCTGGTCGTCATGGCATCGTTCAACTCGGACAGCGATGCACTGACGTTCTACGTGAACCACGTCGAGCGGGCGGCCGGAATCGATGACTCAAGATCCACGCACATCGTCGAGACTATCTCATCAAAGACCGGCGAAAGTGCTGCCGTGTTCGAACAATTCGGAGTACGGGCTTCCTCCGCCGAGTCGCTACCAGAGCTGCTCGACCTCGTTTGCGACGCGGCCACTGAACTGCTTGGCGCCGATCGAGTGCACGTTTCGGCTGACGATTCCTGGCTGACCGGACCGGACGCTCGCTCCTGGACGAAGAGCATGCGCTGGCGCGGCCTCTCCTCTCGCTACGTCGAGGAGATTCGTATGATGGGTCGCGACAGTGCGCTCACCGTACCGAATGTCGTCAGGCACCATCAGCACCTGTTTGTGGCGGATGCGCAGACTGATCCACTTTTCGAGTCCATCAGTCATCTCGTCGCCTCAGAGGGCTACCACAGTTGGTTCGGCATGCCGGTTCGCAATGGCGATACTTTGCGGGGAACGCTCTGTCTCTACTGGAACGGAATTATCACCTACCGAGAGGATCTAGGCGTCCGATCCCAGGAACTGGCGGACATACTCGGCAAGCATCTGGCAAGGTTTGGCAACGAGCAGACCGACGCCGTCCCCGACGAGTCTGAGCTGACCGGCGCCTCGCATGACCGCGGAGGCACTCCCCGCACGTAGAAGAACACACCGACCGTGTTTCCGGGCCGGCAGCGGGCGCCCCGACCGGCCAACCCTCGCCGCCGTAGAGAGGCAGCGGCCTCCGTCACCAGCGAACAGGCAAGCGCTCCGCTCTCTCGCATTTCGTCGGTTTCAATCACGGCAGCTGTAGTTCCGATCATGGCTGGTCCTGAAGTTCGTGTCGGCGCTGGTGGCAGGCTTGCCCGACGGCTTGATGGTGGCGGCGCCAGGCCATCCAGTGCAGGACGTGTTCCGCTTCCCGGACGGGTGGCGTGAGGACGAACGCCCGGAGAAGCCGGACGAGTTCAGGACAGGTCAGCAAGACGAGCCGGGCCGGTCCGACAGGGCCGACTGTGATCGTGGCAGCGGCTGTGAGTGCGAGGACGGCTGAGGCGATCAGGGAGAACAAGGACCAGCGCATCCAGGAATTCCAGCAGGTCACCTGGCCTTCGTCCAGTCCGGTGAAGGTCTTGCCGAGCTGGAAGGTCTCCTCGATCCGCCATCTGCGGCAGATCACGTCCACGATTTGGGCGAGGGTGACGTCGCCGGGTGTCCAGCAGCGGAAGAAGGAGAGCTCGCCGGTGTATCGGTGCCGGCGGGCGACCAGGACGCTGGTGCCATCATCATGCGTGTCCGCTGGGGGTGTCGTCCGCCCGGACGTCGAGCCAGGCCCAGTCGTATTCGCGGGTGCCCTTCGTATCGTGTCCGGTCTGCATGCGCATCCACTGGTGGGGCAGCACCTTGTTGATCACCTGGCGGGCCTTCCACCTGCGGCCCGCTCCGTCGGCCACCACGTGTGTATGGGACACGCCAACTGCATAGCCGAGTCCGAACGCCCGTATTTCCGTGCGGAGTTCGCGGCCGGAGTAGACCTCGTCGCCCGCGAACCAGTGTGCATCGATGCCCGAGCCTGGGCTATCGTGACCTCCACAGCCACCGCTTCTTGAAACGTCGTCACAAACGTTCATGATCACGGTGGCCGTACCCATACCCCCACTCAGCCCCGCGAGCTGCTGACCAGGGAAGACACCGGAACTACAGCTGCCGTGTCAATGGTTGCCACGAGCCGTCGGCCCCACGTTAAGCCTTGATCCGCCGAGTGGCGGAGAGCCTGTGGATGAGGAAACGAAGAGAGGTGCCTGCTGACCTGCGATGCTGAGAGTTACCACGCAACCATCACGCACAATCAGCAAGGCACGTCGTAGATGAAAGCTTCCCACACCCCAGCAGCGGTCTCCGCTGTGTTCGATGACCGGACTCTGATCGCGCATGGCGGGCTGGTGCCGGTGATGCGGCTGGCCGAGCGGTGCGGGCTTGCCGGTCTGGTGACGGACAAGGTCAAGCTGACCGGCGCACCCAACGGTGCGGGTGCGGCGGCGGACGCCAAGGTCACCAGCATCGTGGCCGGGATGGTCGCGGGTGCGGACAGTATCGACGACCTCGACGTGCTGCGGCACGGTGCGATGCCGGCCCTGTTCGCAGGGATCCGTGCCCCGTCCACGCTGGGCACGTTCCTGCGCTCCTTCACCCACGGTCACGCGCTCCAACTGCGCGCCGTGCACCGCAGGTTCCTGACTTCACTGGCCACGCACACCCCACTGCTCCCCGGCTGCGGCGATAAGGCGTTCATCGATGTCGACTCCACGCACAAAAGGGTCTACGGCCGTACCAAGCAGGGCGCGGAGTACCGCCGGTTCAAGGGCGTCCGCACCCTGCATCCTCTGCTCGCCACGATCTGCACCCCCGCCTCGAGGCCGGTGATCGCCACCGTGCGGATGCGCCGCAGCAAGGCAGCCGACTCCCGTGGCGCCCCGAAGTTCGTCAGTGAGGCCCTGGCGACGGCGGTGGAAGCCGGCTGCACCGGCACTCGCATCCTGCGGGCGGACTCGCAGTTCTACAACGCCGGGGTCATCGCCGCCTGCCGCCGGGCCGGCGCCCGCTTCTCGGTCACCTGTGGCATGAACCCCTCCGTCAAACGCGCCGTCCTGAGCATCCCGGAAGGTGCGTGGCAGCAGATCAGCTACCCCACCGCCGTGCCCGACCCCGAGACCGGCGAGCTCATCTTTGACGCCGAAGTCGCCGAGATCCCCGCCTACACCGCGTTCACAGGCCGCAAGAAGAGCGAGCGCGTCACCGCCCGCCTCATCGTGCGCCGGGTCCGCGACCTGGCCAGATGTGCCACTATCAGCGAGCAGGGCGAACTGTTCCCCGTCTGGCGCTACCACCCCTTCTTCACCGACAACCCCGCTCCGATGCTCCAGGCCGAACGCGAGCACCGCCACCACGCGGTCGTCGAGCAGGTCATCGCCGACAGCAAAGCCGGAGCACTCGCCCACCTGCCCTCAGGGCACTTCCACGCCAACGCGGCCTGGCTCACCCTGTGGGCCATGGTCTACAACCTCCTACGGGCCACCGGCGCACTGACCTCTGTCTTCCACACCAAGGCCACCACCGCCACGCTCCGCGCCCACCTCGTCCAGATCCCGGCCCGGATCGCCCGCTCCGCACGGCGCATCACCCTGCACCTGCCGAACAACTGGCCCTGGCAACACGCCTGGACACACCTGTTCGACACCGTCCACGCACCACCCGAACCAGCCTGATCCCCTGTCCACCCGCCCCACTCACCCGGACCCAACCGGAAACTGACAACGTGGAAAAGCTGGACAGACCAGCAAATACCCCATGCCTGCATCCGGTCGGTAACTCACGCCCAGCCCAGCGAGCTCCAAAAACCGACTTCAGAACCGACCGGTGGATCGAGGCTAAGCGCTCCGCTGGAAGTGTCGCGATGCGTCGTCGGCCGACTGCGGCGCCGTCGTGGCTGGTCGCGCAGTTCCCCGCGCCCCTTCGGGACGCAACCGAACCGCACCGGACTTCAGCGAGGCCGCCTAGCGCGTGAGGATGGGGACCGGTCCCGACGTGGCGTCCTTACGGTGACGGGCATGGTTCGAATGACGCGCCGCGGCGCGCTGGTCGGGGTGGTGGCCGCGGTGCTCGCGGTGGCCGGGCTCGGGGCGTATCCGCTGTGGCCCGCACTCCAGCTCTCGAAGATCGAGAAGCGGCTCGACTGATCAGCGGTGGTGTATGCCGTGGCCGCGGCCTACACCACCGGCCGCCGACACGATGAGGGCCTCGACGGGGAGAGTAGCGATATGGACGACGAGGGCGAGCGGCTGCGGGCCGAGTGTGACCGTCTCCGGGAGGAGGTCGGGCAGCTCAGGTCCCAGGTGGAGCGGCGACGGACGGCCGCCTCAACCGATGTGCCCGGCCGCGCGTTTGAGGAGGCGGCCGGGGGCGTCGGGAAACGGGCGGATGGCGTACCCGTCGCCCGCGCACCCCAGGAACCCCCGCTCGACCCTCACGCCCCTACGGGCACGGACACCTCCTCCGCGCATCCGCGCGTCGCGGGGGTCTCCCGCCGGGGCCTGCTCGTCGCCGGTGGCGCCGTCGTGATCGCCGGGGGCGGGGCCGCCGCCGCTGTCCTCGCCCGGGACGACGGCTCGTCCTCCTCCCCTCGCCCCCGGCCGCCGCGCCCACGCCCCGTGACGAGCATTCCCGCACACCCCACGATCCGCCGCCTGGCCACTCTCGAGGGCCACTCCGGCACCCTCGGCGGGGTGTGGTTCAGCCCGGACGGGCGGACGCTGGTCTCCACCGAGGCCGATGTGGGCAACCTGCGGCTGTGGGACGTCCCTGAGCACCGGCGGATCGGCGCGCCGCTGACCTCCGCTCTCGTCGTCTTCCAGTCCGTGGCGATCAGCTCGGACGGCACGACGCTCGCCACCGGTGGCGCGGACAGGGCGCAGTTCTGGCGGATCCCCTCGCTGCACCGCGGTGGCAGGTCGCTGAGCCTGCCGGACCGCACACAGCGGCCGTTCGAGGTGGTCGCCTTCAGCCCGGACGGCAGGACGCTGGCCGCGGGCGGCACGAACGACCCGGGCGGTGACGTCGTGCGGCTGTGGGATGTGGCCTCCCGCAGACAGCGGGGCGAGCCGCTGACCGGGCACGAGGGCGGTGTCGAGGGACTGTTGTTCAGTCCGGACGGCAAGACCCTGGCCGTGAGCAGCCACGTCGGCGACGGTGTCGTGCGGCTGTGGGACGTGGCGTCCCGCAGACGGCGGGGCGAGCCACTGACCGGACACGAGGGCGGTGTGGGCGCCATGGCGTTCAGCCCGGACAGCAGGACCCTGGCGGTGAGCGCGAGTGTGGGTGGCGACGGCCTCGTACGGCTGTGGGACACGGCCACCGCCACCCAGCGCGGCAAACCACTGCGCGCCCGCACCGTCGGCGTCAGCGCGCTGGCCTACAGCGGGGACGGGAAGACCATCGTCACGCTCGGCTTCTACAGCGGGCTTGTGTTGCGCTTCTGGGACGCGGCCACGCACAAGGAACGCGCAAAGCCCTTGGAGCTCGCCTCCCTGTCCCAGCCGACGGCCTTCACGGCGGACGGGCTGACGCTGGCGACCGGCAGTTACGACGACAACGCCATACGGCTCTGGCGGATCGAGTAGCCGCCGAAGCGGCCGGTCTCGCGGTCGGTGCATCACACGGAGCGGAACAGGGGAAGGGCGGGAGCGGGCATGGAGCAGCGAGAGACGACGACGGGAGCGGGCGCCGCGGCCGAGGAGCTCAGCCAACTCCGGGCCGAACGCGACCGGTTGCTGGCCGAACGCGAACGCCTCCGCCACGAGCTGAGCGGACCGCCCTCGCGGCGCCGTCTGCTCATCGGCGCGGGAGCGGCCGTCGCAGTCGCCGCCGTGGCCGTGCCCACCGGTGTCGCCCTCTTCGGCGGCGACTCGGATGGCGGGAAGGACACCACTCGCGGCAAGCCCGGCAAGGATGCGTCCGGCAGCCCCTCCCCCACTCCCCTGCGTACACCCCCGCCCATCGCCGTCCCCGCCCATCCCAGGCTGCGCCCGCTGGCGACCCTCAAGGGACACAAGGGCGAGATCGGCACACTGTGCTTCAGCCCGGACGGGAAGATCCTGGCCTCCAGCGAAGCCCAGGACGGAGTGTTGCGCCTGTGGGACGTGGCCACCCACAAACAGCGGACGCGAGCCCTGCTCTCCTCGCTCGTCGTCTTCAAAGGAGTGGCCTTCAGCCCGGACGGCCGGACGGTGGCGACCGGCCACGAGAGCAGAGCCCAGTTCTGGGACGCGGCGACCCTGCGCCCCCACGGCAAGGAGATCGCCCAGCACGACGATCCCCTTCTGTCCTTCGAGACGATCGCCTTCAGCCCGGACGGCACGCTCTTTGCCACCAGCGGCTTCATCGACCAGGAGATCCGGTTCTATGACGTGGCAACCCATCAGCAGAAGGGCGAGCCCCTGGAGTCGGCAGGCGCCCACCAGTTGGTGTTCAGCCCGGACGGGAAGACTCTGGCCGGCGTGGACGAGTCCGGCATGGACGGCGTGCGGCTGTGGGACGTGGCCACGCGGAAACAACGGCCTCAACCGCCGGACGACTTCTTCGGCGGCGCCACTCGCATGGTGTTCAGCCTGGACAGCGGAACCCTGGCCGTCGCCGACGACTCCCCGGAAGTCCGCTTCTTCGACGCGATCACGGGCAAGGAGCGCGGCAAGCCGCTCCCCGGCCACAGTGGCTCCGTCACCGGCCTGGCCTACAGCACGGACGGCCGGACCGTCCTCACCACCGACTACAGCCGCCTGCACCTGTGGGATGCTGCCAGCCACGAACACCGAGCCGCCATCAGCAGCCCCGGCCCCTCCATCGCCCAACTCGCCTTCAGCCCCGACGGCCGCACCCTGGCCACCCTTGGCTTCCAGGACAGGACGATCCACCTGTGGGGCCTGGAGTAGGCCCGTGTGCTGCCGATCGCATGCCGGATCCAGGAGACACTCATGACGCGACTGCGACAGTGCTGGTTCTGCGCGGGCGAAACCACCGCCACACGGCACGATCGCATCGTCGGGTTGCACAGGGATGTCGAGTCCGGCCCGACCTGGTATCTGGGCGTCCGCACCAAGTGGCAGAGCATCAGCGTCCGTGTGCCACGGTGCGAGCGGTGCCATGTCGGACACACGATCGCGCAGTCCATGCTGGCGGTTTCCATCGCCGCGCCGATCGCCTACGCCGCCAGTGGTGAGTTGGACACGCTCCTCGGGATTCTGCCGAGCACATCGGCAGGCAAGGTCCGCTCGGTGATCTGGGCCGTGGTGGTCTGCCTTCCCGCACTGGTGTGGATCGCCGCCCGCCAGGCGTGGCTGCCCTGGCGCCGCCTCGCGCCCCGCCCGCTGAGCCACGCCCGTGGCCACCCGGCGGTTCAGCGCCTGAGGGAGGACGGCTGGCGCTACCGGCCGGGGCCCTTTCCGCATTGGCAGAACGCCAAGGACCCGGACCTCGACCACCTCTCCGGGCCGTCTGCCCGCCCCCGGCGGATCCTCGGCCGCATCACCGGCCTGCTCGGGCTCGCCTCCCTCGTCGTGACCGTCGTTCTGTATCTGCGGGACAGTGAGTTGGCGGCATTGTTCCTGGTGATCGCCTTCGGTCTGTTCTTCCTCTCCTCAAAGATCGACCCCGAAGTGTGAACGCGACCGGGGCCGGGCCTACGCGTCGGGGTTGCCGAATGATCTGTCCCCCGTGCGAGCTACCCGAGGTGTCCTCCATGGGGTGACGATCTTGGGCCGCCACATCCCTAGCGTTCGGAGCAGCCGCGGCGCTCCGGCCACGGATCTGGCGAAGGACTGAGGATGCAACGTTCCTACGTGGCAGAGTTAGCCACTCCCGGTCATAAGGTGCCGGTGCGGGCCTGCGTCGACGGGTCGAATCCACCGATATGGCTGTTCCCTTCAGTCGGTGAGTACCCGGTCCACGACCACTTCGTGTACGACGTGATGCTCAAGGATGAGCGTCGAACGGACCGGTACGCCGAAGCCGTCCGGCGCTACGCCCCCGGCCGGACCGTGCTCGACATCGGCACGGGGCAGGACGCGGTGTGGGCACTGGCCGCCGCCCGCGCCGGAGCGCGGCATGTGTGGGCCGTGGAGGTCATGCCCAAATCCGCGCGGATCGCCCGGGAGACCATCGCGGAGGCGGGTTTCGCCGACCTGATCACGGTGGTCGAGGGGCTGTCCACCGAGATCGAGCTCCCCGAGCCCGTCGAGATGTGCGTCTCCGAGATCATCGGCACGCTCGGCGGCTCCGAGGGCGCGGGGCCGGTACTGCGGGACGCGCGGAAGCGGCTGGTGAAGCCCGGCGGGGTGTTCATCCCGCACCGCAGCGCCACCACGGCCGTGGCCCTGGACCTGTGCGGTGCGACGGGGGGCGAACTGCCCGGTTTCCCGTCCGTCGCCTTCGGCTTCGTGGAAGAGATATTCGCCGCGGTGGGCCGCCCCTTCGACCTTCGGGTCTGTCTCGGGGGGCTGCAGGACATGCCGGAGGTGCGGGAGCGGTCCTACCTGTCCGGCCCCATCGAGGTGGAGCCGCTGGAGTTCAACGGCGCATTGCGGCCGGAGGGCGTCGACCGCGCCGAGCTGACGTTCACCCGGCCCGGCCGCTTCTCCGGGCTCGCGCTGGGCATGCGTCTGTGGGTGGCCGAGGGGGGCGGGCCAATCGACTCGCTGTCCGAATGGAGCGATTGGACCCCCGTCTACGCGGCGCTGTCGGAGGAGGGCCTGCCGGTGCGACCGGGCGACCGTTTCGTCTTCGAGTTCACCACGACGATCAGCGACGACGGCGTACACCCCGACTACGCGCTCATCGGCGAGCTGCACCGGGACAGCGGTCCGGCGGTGCCGTTGCGCTGGAGCTCGACGCACCATGGGGACGGTTTCCGCGAGACGTTCTTCCATCGCCGGCTCTTCCCCGAAGCCTGATCCACGGGCCCCGCCCCGCTCCCGAAGCGCACCGACGGGGAGACCTGTCGGAGTCCTCGCATGGGCCGGCGCCAGACCGGCCCATGAGGCCTGTCTCCGGTGCGCCATCCGGCCCGACACCACCGCTAGACTCGCCCGGTGATCAGTGTTCGACGTATCCCGGAGATATGGCACCGGTTCGATGTCACGGTCCGGGATCTCCCGCTCGGGCTGCTGATCTTCGCCGGGGCGCTCATTCCTTCGTTCCAGAACCACGGGACGCAGCTGGGCGGCCTGCCTGCCCGCCCCTTCGACGCACTGGCCATCGTGGCAGTCGCCCTCCAGAGCCTTCCGCTCGCCGTGCGGCGGCGGTGGCCGGTGGTCTGTCTCGCCCTGGTGTCGCTCGGCTTCGCCGTCGACCAGCTCCGTGGCTACCACTCGTTCGCGGGCACCGCGATGCCCGTCGCGCTGGTGAGTGTGGCGTCCCATCTGGAGCGGCACCGGCGCACCACCGCGCTCGTGTTCTCCGTGATGTATCTGCCGCTGGCGGTCGCGCTCCACCGGCTCGGTTCGGGCGCCGAGACGCCGAGCGAGTTCGCGATGTACTACCTGGCGCTGGCCCTCCCCTGGGGCATGGGGGCGTGGCTGCGCTCCACCCGGGCCATGGAGGCCGACCGCCGCCGCCGTGTCGCCGAGGCCACCCGCGCCGCGGAACGCGCCCGCATCGCCCGTGAGCTCCACGACGTGGTGACCCACCATGTGACGGCGATGGTCGTACAGGCCGAGGCGGCACGCTATCTGACCGCCGCGCCCGAGCGCCTCGACCAGGCCCTGACCGCGGTCACCGAGACCGGCAGACGTGCCACCAGCGATCTGCGGCACCTGCTGGACCTGATCAACCCCGACCACGGCATGGATGCCACGGCACCGACCGTCGGCAGACTTCGCACCCTCGTGGAGCAGACCCGCCGGTCCGGGCAGCCGGTGGAGTTCACCGAGGAGGGCGCACCGGCGGGGTCGACCGGCAGCGCCGACCTGGTTGCCTACCGGGTCGTACAGGAGGCCCTGACGAACGCCCTCAAGTACGCCCACGGCAGCCGCACTTCGGTCCAAGTCCACCACGGGGAAAGCGAGATCACCGTGGAGGTCAGCACGGACGGCTCCGGCTCGCGGGCCACCGCCTCGCCCGGCGGGAGCGGGCGGGGGCTGGCCGGTCTGCGCGAACGGGTCGACGTCCTGGGCGGCGACTTCAGCGCGGGCGCCCGGACGAACGGTGGCTTCGTCGTCCGGGCACGGATACCCGCGGGGAGCCCCTCGTGAGCGAGTCGATCCGGGTCCTGGTCTGCGACGACCAGGTGCTGGTCCGCACCGGGCTGGTGACGATCATCGACGCCCAGCCCGACCTCGAGGTGGTGGGTGAGTGCGAAGACGGGCAGACCGCGGTCGACCTCGCCGGCCGGCTGCACCCGGACGTCGTGGTGATGGACGTCCGCATGCCGGTGCTCAATGGCATCGAGGCCACCCGCCTGCTGGCCGGTGTGGCGGTGCGGCATCCCGTCAAGGTGCTCGTGGTGACCACGTTCAACCTGGACACATACGTCTACGAGGCGCTACGCGCGGGGGCGAGCGGGTTCCTGCTCAAGGACGCACCGCCGTCCCAACTGCTGCACGGGATCCGGACCGTGGCCACGGGCGCCGCCCTGCTGGACCCCGAGGTGACGCGCCAGCTCGTGGGCAGGTACGCCGCCCGGATCCGGCCTCCCGAGGGCGCCCCGCACGACATCCCGCTGACCCCTCGCGAACTTGAGGTGCTCGGCCTCATCGCCAACGGCCTGTCCAACAGTGAGATCGCCGCGACGCTGGTGATCAGCCAGGAGACCGTCAAGACCTTCGTGTCACGCATCCTCACCAAACTCGGGCTCCGCGACCGTGTGCAAGCGGTCGTCTACGCCTACCGCCAGGGTCTGGTGACCTGACGCGCCACGCGGCTGACCACCGCGGCTCATGCCGTGATCAGTTGCTCGCTCATCTCCCAGAGCCGCCGGGCGGACCTCGGGTCGATGGCATATGGCACGACATCGGCGGGAGGGTCCTGGTCGGTGCCGAAGGCGATGGGGGCCGGGTTCTCGTCCAGCGGTGAGATGTCGTTGTCCTTGAGGTAGACACCGCCGATCCCGGCGAGGAGTGGGCTGGCCGCCGCGAAGACGGTGGTGCTCGCCCCCTGTTGCGGGTTCTTGATCCCGCGGTCGGGGTCGACGACGGGCCGGCCGGACTCGTCGAGCAGCCCCATGGCCCTCTGCTGCTCCTCGCCGACCGAGTCGTTCAGTTTCGTGCCGACGACGACCCCCGGGTGCACGGCGTAGCCGCGGATGCCGTCCTGGGACCAGCGGCGGTCCAGCTCGACGGCGAACAGCACATTGGCCGTCTTGGACTGGCCGTAGGCGAGGTGGCCGTCGTAGCCCGTGGTGAAGTGCGGATCGTCCCAGCGGATGTCGGAGAGTCGATGGCCACCGGATGACACGTTGACGACCCGGGCACCGTGAGCGGCGCGCAGCGCGGGCAGCAGGCCCAGGGTCAGCTGGAAGTGGCCCAGGTGGTTGGTGGCGAACTGCGGCTCGTAGCCGCGTGCGTCGCGCACCAGGCGTTCGGGGAGCGGCAAACCGGCGTTGTTGACCAGGATGTGGAGCGGGCGGCCGGAGTCGAGGTACCGGGCCGCGAAGGCGTCGATCGACGTCGGGTCGAGCAGGTCGAGCCGACTGACCTCGACACCCTCGATCCCGGCCAGCGCGGCCGCGGCGCGGTCCGGGTGGCGCGAGCCGACGGTGACGGCCGCGCCGGCCTTGCCGAGTGCCCGGGTGGTCTCCAGGCCCAGTCCGGCGTGGCCGGCGGTGATGACGGCGTGGGTGCCGGACAGGTCGATGCCCGCGAGCACCTCGGCGGCCGTCGACGCCGCGGTGAAACCGGACCCGAGGGGGTGTTGTGTGTGATGCATGGGTCCACTCTCGGGCGGGCCCCTCGTACTTTGAATACTTGCACGTTCGGGGTTTTTGCTCGATCGTACGGATATGGCCGACGACCAGCTGTCCGAAGTGTTCGACCACATCCAGATCCGGGGACTGATGTCGAGCGGCTTCGCGGCCCGGGGGCACTGGGTGGCGCGCGGCGCCATCGACCATCCCCTGAAGTTCATCGCGGTGGCGCGCGGTCGCGCGTGGCTTACCACCGACAGCACCGGGAACCCCCTCGCCCTCGACACGGGCGACGTCGCCATCCTGAACAGTCAGGCCTGGCTGGAGCTCCGGGGAGGTGCCGGTGACGGGCCGCCCCACGACATCGATGTGACCACGGCGAGCTACACCTCCCTCCGCGAGGACGACGCCGACCACGCCGGGGCCGATGTGGTCCTCGGCGGCCACGTCGCGCTCAACTCGGTGGGCCGGACCCTGCTGCTCCAGGCGCTTCCGCCGGTGGGGCATGTCCGGGCGTCCCCCGCCGCGACCCACCTGCGGGACAGGCTGGACCAGATCCTCGAGGAGCTGACCGGCGACCGCGTCGGCTCCGCGTTCGCCATCCGGCAGCACGGCCAGCTCCTGCTGCTCGACATGTTGCGCGCCTACGTCGACCAGGCCGAGCTCCCCTCGGGGTGGCTGCGGGCACTGACCGACGACCGTCTGCATCCGGCACTCAGCCTCATGCACGCCGAACCGGCGAAGCCCTGGCGGCTGGAGACGCTGGCGAGCGCCTCGGCGATGTCACGGACGTCCTTCGCCACGCACTTCCGGACCGTGGCGGGCATGCCGCCGCTCACCTATCTCAACCGCTGGCGGATGCTGCTGGCGCAGCGCGCCCTGCGTGACGGCGACGATCCCATCGGGTCGCTGGCATCCGACCTGGGGTACACATCCGTGAGCGCCTTCAGCTCCGCGTTCAAACGGGAGGTGGGAGAGTCACCGCTGCGCTACCGGCACCGGCTGCGTGACGAGAAGCTCGCCCATTGACCCCCGCCGCGTCGAGGCTGAGCGGCCTGCTCCGCTCCGGGGCACCGAACACTTCGTCACCGCGACACGCGTCGGTCAGCTCTTCGTTCCCACGGCCCAGAGCACGGCGTCGCCGGACTTGATCACACCATTTCCGTCGGCCTGGAACACGAGGACCGCTCCTGGGTGGCCATTGGTCCGTGAGGACCAGAGGTGCTGCCCCTCGCTGTTGTAGACGACCAGGTTGCGGTCCGCCTGGAAGCGGGCGGAGTTGCCCTCGCCCTTGGTCATCGCAGCCCAGCGTGGCTTGTGGTCCTGGTCGTGGACCACCAGACTGCCGTCTTCCTGCATGATCAGACTCCTGGTCCCGGCCACCACAGACTCTCCGGTCGCCAGCTCGAACGTGGCCTTTATGACCTTAAGTGGCGCGTCCTTCTCCTGGGGCTCCTGAGGTTCTTGGGGCTCCTGGGCCGAGGCGGCCGCCCTGCGTGGACGGGGAGGAATCGGCCGAGGAACGCTGCGTACCGAAGTGGAGGGCGACCACCACCGCCACCGCGGCCGCGACCGCCGCGATGGCGGTGGGCAGCAGCCAGGCAGGCGACGGCCCCGGCCGGGCTCGGCCAGGACAGCGGGGACAGTGTCGGACCTCATCGCCCTCGGGACCGATTCCTGACCGGCGGGGGCCGCGACGGGAGGATGTGCGAGGTCGACCAGGGTGCCTGCCGAATGTTCGGTCTCGGTCAGTTTTCCGGCGAGAACCCTGGGGCATTCCTCGAGCCAACGCCCGATCCGGCCACCCCTGTCCTCCAGCCAACCGCTCAGCTGGGCTGCCGTCGGGCGCGCGGCCGGGTCCTTGGCCAGACACGCGGTGAGCAGCGGCACCAGCTCCGGGGCGACGCCTTCGAGATCGGGTTCCTCGTGGACCACTCGGTACATCAGGGCGGCCGCGGGGATCTGTTCCTCCGCGTGCGAGAAGGGGTCGCGCCCGGTTGCGGCGTAGACCAGCACGGCGGCCAGCGAGAACACGTCGGCGGGTTCGGCGGCGACACCGCCGATGGCCTGGTCCCGTCCCGGTGCGCAAGGCCGGCCTGGTGCACGGCCCGCACAGCGCCGCACAGTTCGGAGACGGCGTCGTATGCCTCGCCGTACTTGTCATCGCGGTCGCGCAGCGAGAAGCGCCGGGAATCGAAGCGCGTAATCGTCACCGGCTTCAAGACCACCCACGCGCGCAAGCTCACCCCCGCCCAGAAGGAGGCCAACCGCATCCTCGCCGCCGGACGCGATTCCGTCGAACACGGCTTCGCCCTCCTGAAGAACCTGCGGATCCTCACCAAAGCGTGTCCCCGACGGTCGGACCACTGGGCCAGGTGCTTGACTTCGGTAGGATCCTGGTTCACCCACGGGCGTCCACGTCCAGCGGAGGCTCCATGTTTTCGGCGCCCGCCTCGATTCCCGCCCTCCTTCGCCACCTTGCCCGCGCCGCGGAGAACGCGCACTTCACCGGCATGGTGGTCGTCCTGGCACGCACTGCGGACGCGCGGGCACTGCCACATCGGGGACAACTTCGCCTGGCGGTTTGTCGATTCCCTCCATTCGGCCCCCGAGGCACTGAGCCCTTTTCCATCTTGATCAGGTGGTGAGTTCGAGGGCGACGACGGCACGGACGACGGTGGTGATTCGGATGGTGCTGCAACGGAGCTTCCGCAGGAGCCGCCAGCACTTGAGGGTGGCCATGGTGCGTTCGCCGAGGCTGCGGATCTTGACGTGATCGCGGTTGTGACGCCGACGCCAGCCGCGCAGGTTCTTGCCCCGTAGGGCTGGTCGGCGGCGATACGGTCGACGGCCTCGCGTATGTACCGGTAGACCGTCGTGGTCCCGACGCGGAATCCTGCTGCGAGGCGGGCGTAGGTGTCGCCGCAGCGAAGGTGCGCCAGGACGAGTAAGGCCTGCCGACCGCAGGTCAGGCGACGCCACCGGGAGCCGATATGACGGCCGTGACCCGCGAGGAGACCGGAGATGTGCTGCCGGGGTCGCCCGTCCAACCTCCCGTCAGGCTGGAAACAGCTCAGTACTCAGGCGCAAGCAGTCGGGGTAAGAAGACCTATGCCGCACCAATTCTGTTGGTTCAGGTGATCGAGTACGGCCGTCTCCGCCGGACTCGGATGGCGTCGTACCCCGGCAATGACAGGTTCGGCCAGTGCAGGCAGAAGCGGGCGGGCCAGTTTCTCGAAGCCTTCAGGGAGGGCCGAAGCCGGGGCGACAGTAACACCCAGGCCCTGCGCCGCCAGTCGTACCGCAGTGGAAATCTGTGAGGCTCGGGCCACTGTGCGAGGGCTCAGGCCCGCGTCGGCGAGCTTGCGAGCCAGGTACTCATCGAGGAGGCTGGCGCGCCGGAACCTAACCCACCCCTCTGACGCCAGATCCTCCAAGCGCAGGGGCGCGCCATCTTCCAGAAGGGGGTGTCCTTCCGGCAGGACGGCTACGTAGGCCTCCTCGCCCAGAACGCGGATGTCGAATGAGCAGCCCTCGGGAATGCGGTGCACTAGAACCATGTCGAGGACACCCTGGCGGGCCAGGCGTTCCATGTCTGCGGGGTCGGGCTCCTCGTGGAGAGTCACCTGCAGCTTGGGGTGGTGGTGGCGTAGCTGCCCCAGCGCTTGCGGCAACTGACGTGCACCCAGGCCCATGTGGACAGCGATGATGAGCTCGCCCGCCAACTCGCCATCGGCGGCGCGGGCAGCCGCGAAGGCCCGCCGGGACGCTGTCGTCGCAATCTCCGCTTCCGC
Organism: Streptomyces sp. NPDC059455; assembly: GCF_042750115.1. NCBI lineage: Bacteria > Bacillati > Actinomycetota > Actinomycetes > Kitasatosporales > Streptomycetaceae > Streptomyces > Streptomyces sp. NPDC059455. The sequence continues at coordinate 14,725 of NZ_JBHYVB010000124.1, read as the reverse complement.
GAGGAAGGCTCGCCCAGCAATCGTCACCGTGACCCCGCTCGGGGTACGGGTAAACAGTCTTACCCCAAGGTGCTTTTCCAGGGTGCCGATCTGCTGCGACAGAGACGGCTGTGTGACCCGTAGGCGCTCCGCTGCCGCGGTCATGGAGCCCTCCTCGGCAACGGCGAGAGCGTATTCGTACTGTCGCAGATTCATGCACGTTGACCTTCGAACGACATAGAGGATGTCAATGCAGTATATGCGGATTCACTATTTTTCTCTATGACCGATCGATTCTACCGTGGTGCGCATGCATGACGGCGACCAGGAGCGGGTGGGTGCGAGCCGGCAGTCTCATCACGCCGACCTGCAGAGTCCTGTGTCGCTCGGTGCGGATCCAGGAAGCCGCGGAGCCCACATCTGGCTCCAGCCGTTTCGACCCAAGGAGAAGACATGCGTCTCGCAAACAAAGTAGCCCTCGTCACAGGCGCGAGCACGGGCCTCGGTCTGGCGATCGCCGAAAGATTCGCCGCTGAGGGCGCCCACGTCTACATCACGGGCCGACGGAAGGATGCACTCGACACGGCGAAGGCATCCATCGAAGGACGAGTCACTGCCGTCGCTGCGGACGCCACTTCGTCGGGTGATCTCGATGGTCTGGTCGAAGCCATCCGCCGAGAGAGCGGACACCTCGACGTGGTTGTCGCAAATGCGGGAAACATTGAGCGGATGAACTTCGGGGACGTGACCGAGGATCACTTCGACCGCACGTTTGACCTCAACGCCCGCGGCACGTTGTTCACCGTCCAGAAGGCGCTGCCGCTGCTGCGAACGGGCGGCTCGATCGTTCTGTTGGGCTCGATCACGGCTTTCAAGGGGGATCCCGGGGCAGGGACATACAGCGCGGCCAAGGCTGCCGTGCGCTCCTACGCCCGCACATGGGCGGCAGAGTTCGCCGACCGCGGCCTTCGAGTCAACGTGCTGAGCCCGGGGCCGATCGACACGCTCATCATCGATGGGCAAGCTGACTACTTCGGGCAGGACCCGGCAGCCGTCCGAACCATGATGAGCACTCTCGTCCCGATGCGTCGCCTCGGGCGCCCCGAGGAGATTGCCAGCGGTGCATTGTTCCTCGCTTCAGACGAGAGCAGCTTCATGACGGGCGCGGAACTTTGCATCGACGGCGGTATGGCTCAGGTGTAGCTGCCGGGTCGCCGAGATGAGATGGCACTGCCGGGCCGGCGGTCACGGCGGTGGGCCCACCGCCTCCGTCGCTTCCCGCGCACCAGAGCCACAGCCTCCTTCGGCTGGTACTCAAGTCGGCAGTCGTTCAGTGACAGGAAAGCCTCCGCGCGGTGCCAGGGGTCTGATGCAGGTTTGGGTGACAGGTTCGGTCACACGGCCTGGAGGGTCGGCGTGGTCATGATGGTCTCGAAGTGGTCATGATGGTCTCGAATTCGATGGGGGTCAGCCGGCTGAGGGAGGCTTGTCTCCGGCGTCGGTGGTAGGTCCGATCGATCCAGGTCACGATCGCGATCCGGAGTTCTTCGCGGGTGGCCCGGACGCGGCGGTCGAGGAGGTTCTTCCGCAGCAGGCTGACGAAGGACTCGGCCCTGGCCGTCCACCTGGCCTCGTCAGCCTGGGGTTGGAACCGTTCCTGGAAGCGGAGGGCGGCAAGGACGACTACTCACATGCCTCACACCCGCAGGACTGGCCGTACGAGGAAAAGGTCATCAGCTGGGCCGCACGCCCGATCTCGGCCATGTTCGCTCCCGGAGACTTCCAGCCCGGATACCGCGCCGCCCGCCTCATGGGGAAGCGCTGAAATCCACCTGGTCACATTCGTTATGGGGCTATTACTCGTCATGCCGCTGCTGCTGTGGGCAGGCATGCGCATACTCGGCGAAAGGGACAACTACCTGCGATCATAGTCGTCAGTCTGTCTGCTCGCGGGGATGATGGCCGTCGGAGCCCTCCTGGCCCCCCGCCTCGCGGCTCTTCCGTTGATGACCAGTCTCGCCACAGGTGGGCGAGGTGCGGTCAGTCCCGCCATCCTGACCGCAGCGAAGCCCGTCCAATCTACGTCGTGGTCACACGGTCGGTGTTGGGGCGAATATCAGACATTGCGCTGTGGTGGAGATCCTTGGTGCGGATCACGAGGAAGCCGACGACGGCGGCGATGAAGCCGAGGACGGCACAGATATTCATGGCGCTGTGGAAGGCATCCATGTAGGCGTCCCGTCCGGCGCTCAGCATCTGGTCGCGCATGGCGCCGCTGCTTTGGGCCACCGTTTCGAGAGAGCCGGAGCTGATGGCTTGGGCGGCTCCGTCGGCCTTGTCGTGGCCGAGTTGTCTACCGACTTCGGAGTTGGTGAAGCGGTCGGCGACGCGGTTTTGGAAGAAGGCGCCGACACCTGCGATGCCGACGGCGATGCCGACTTGCTGGAAGGTTTCGTTGATGCCTGAGGCGACGCCGGATTTGGCGGGTTCGGCGACCCCGACGGCGACCGCGGCGCGGGCGGGATTGAAGATGCCCATGCCGAAACCGGCGATGACGAACGCGGGGATGAGGACGGTCCAGGCGGAGTCGGCTTTGGTCAGGTTGAGGAAGAGCAGGCCTGCGGCCATGACGGCGGGGGCGCTGCCGAGGAGGAAGCGGAAGGGTACCTTGCCGATGAGGCTGCCGCCGATGGCGCCGGTGACGAACATGGCGATGGTCAGAGGCAGGAAGCGCAGGCCGGCTTCCCAGGCGTCCATACCGAGCATGTTCTGCAGGTAACTGGTTTCGAAGAAGACCGAGGGCAGGGCTCCGGCGTTACCGATCATCGCAACGAGGGAGATACCGACGAAGGTGGGATTGCGGAAGAACGCGAGGTCGAGCATGGCGTGTTCGCCCAAGCGGTGTTCGATGGCCAGGAACAGAGCGAGAAAGACGACGCTCGTGGCGTAGAGGGTGAGGGTGAAGGCACTGGTCCAGCCCTCTTCGGGAGCGCGGATGGTGGCGAAGACCAGGGCTCCGAGGGCGATGCTGAAGGTGACCAGGCCGAGCCAGTCGGTTGGGTGAGCGCGGCGGTTCATCGACTCACGGACGCGGAGCATGCCGATGAGGACGGCGATGGCCCCGATGGGAACGTTGAAGTAGAAGATCCAGCGCCAGGACAGGGAACTGGTCAGGAAGCCGCCGATGAGGGGTCCGGTGGCGACGGCGAGGCCGGCGGCGGCGGCGCCGAAGACGGTGAAAGCGGTGGCTCGTTCTTTGCCATGGAACTCGTGGCTCAGCATGGCGGGGCCTACGGCGAACATGATGGCAGCGCCGACGCCCTGGATTGCCCGGAAGGCGCTCAGGGCGGTGGCGTCACCGGCGAGGCCGCAGGCCAATGAGGCGATGGTGAAGACCGCGAAGCCCACTTGGAAGACCTTCTTCCGCCGTGGCGATCGGCGAGTGAGCCCGCCGCCACCAGGAAGATCGCCAGCGTGAGAGCGTACGCGTCGAAGACCCACTGCAGGTCGGCGAAGCTGCTGTGCAGTGACTCGTGGATTTCGGGAAGTACGACGGCCACCACGCTGAGGTCGAGCATCTCGCCGAGGTCGCAGGCTCGGGTCTCCACCTGGACGTCGCCGTTCGCGTTCGGGGCCATCCGCCCCGGCTCCAACGCGAGTATCGACGCAAAGGGTATGTTCCGCGCCAGTGTGGCTGCGGACCAGCCGCCATCGCCGGCAGCGCATCCCACCCGTGCACCGGGAGTGACCAGCAGATCCGGCAGTCCTTCCAGCCTTCCTACCGGTAGTTGCCGGCGCGCAGTTCGGTGACGCCGGTGAGGTCCTCGGCGGCGTGCGCGGTGGGCGTCGAGCCGACGCTGACGGTCGCGACGGGCAGACCGGCGGCGCGCAGTTTCTCGGCGGCGGCGACGGCGGTGTCGCGTTCGTTCTTCGCCGCCAGCCGCCGCTCCTCCGCCGAGTGGGCGAAGTAGGACTCGCCCGCGTGGGTCAGCACACCGTCCAGGCATCCGGCGCCGTGCAGGGTGCGACCGATGTCGAGGAGCGCGGGGTCGTCGGTCTTGAGGCCGCCGCGGTGGCCGTCGCAGTCGATCTCGATCTGCGCGGGAACGCCGATACCGGCCCGGCGGGAGGCTTCCGCGACGAAGGCGGCCTGCTCGGGGCTGTCCAGCAGGACGCGGAGGGTGACGCCGCGGCGCAACAGGGCGAGCACACGGGGGAGTTTGTGGGGGGCGATGCCGACGGCGTAGGTGATGTCGGTGTAACCGCCGTCGGCGAACGCCTCGGCTTCGGCGAGGGTCGAGACGGTGACGGGGTTCGGGGCGGCGCCGTGCATGAGGGCGGCGACATCGAGGCTCTTGGCCGTCTTGACGTGCGGCCGCAAGGTGACGCCGAGGTGGTCGGCCTTGGCGGCGAGCCGGTCGATGTTCCGTAGCGCCTTGTGTACGTCGACCACCGCGAACGGAGTGTCGGGGTCGGCCAGCGTCCCGGCCGTGGTGGAGGGCGTGGTGGTCATGGAGTGATGTCCGTCTTCTCGAGTAGGGCCGGGCCGCGTCCCGCGCACATATCAATCGACTGAAATTCTACTTCTAGACAATGCCGATAGATCGATGTGGCCGCCCATACAGCGGACCCGCTGAGCCGGCTCCGGGACTCCGGGAGGGTGAAATTCCCTGGCGTGGCGGCCGGAAGGGCCAGAGACTCGTCCCATGGCTGACATGGGGGCGTTCACGGAGGCGGTCACGGCGTGGGCGGCCGGTGGCCCCGACGACCCCGCGCGCGAGCTGGCCGCGCGGCTGCCCGTCCGGGCGGTCGTCCTGCTCGAAGGGCCGAGCGACGCCGCGGCGGTCGGCGCGCTGGCCGCGCGCCGCGGCCGGGACCTGGCGGCCGAAGGAGTCTGCGTCCTGCCGATGGGCGGTGCCATGAGCGTCGGACGCTTCGCCCACCTCCTCGGGCCACCCGGTCTGGGCCTCCGCCTCACCGGGCTGTGCGACGAGGCGGAGCGCCGCTTCTACGCCCGCGGCCTGGAGCGGGCCGGCGCGGCGCGGCGGGAGTTCTTCGTCTGCGCGGCGGATCTGGAGGACGAGCTCATCCGCGCCCTGGGGGTGACGCAGGTGGCGGAGCTCGTCCGGGCGGAGGGCGACCTGCGCGCCCTGCAGACCTTCCAGCGCCAGCCCGCACAGCGGGGCCGCACCTCACCGCAGCAGTTGCGGCGCTTCCTCGGTACGAAGAAGGGGCGGAAGATCCACTACGGCCGCGTCCTCGTCGAGGCCCTCGACAACGACCGCGTACCCGCGCCACTCGACGACCTGCTCACCTGCCTCTGACCCTTCAGGCTCGGTGAGCGATGGTGAACTCGGGCCATGGCGTTCTGCCCGGGGATTCGCACGGCGGCCGACTGGACGTCACGACGTGACGTCCACCAGGACCTTGCCGACCGCGCCGCCCTCCACCGCTCGGTGCGCGTCGGCGGTGCGGTCGAGCGGAAAGCGGACCAGCGGCAGACCGTGCTCCTCGCCGACCGGCAGCGCGCCGTCGCGCAGTGCGGCGGCGACGTCCTGGACGGCTGCGGCGCGTGCCTCCGGACCGGCCATGTAGAGCACCAGGAACTGGAAGCGTGTGTTCAGCACCAGGTTCTGCAGCACGTTAAGTTCGACCGGCTTGCCACCGTCGTTGGCGTAGGTCGAGATCGTGCCGCGGGTTCGCAGCACGGCCAGGTCCAGTGCGAGGTTCGTGCCCAGCGCCACCTCTGCGACGATGTCGACGCCGTCCGGGGCGATCTTGCGGATCTCGGCGGCCGGGTCGCCCTCGCGGTAGTTGATCACGTGGTGGGCTCCGGCGGCGGTGGCCAGCCGGGCTTTCTCCGGCCCGCTGATCGTGCTGATCACGGTAGCGCCGGCCCATCGGGCGAGCTGGATCACCGCGTGCCCGACCGCTCCGGCCCCGCCCGCGGCGAGCACCACCTTCCCGTCGAGTGCCCCAGGGCGCAGCCGACGCGGCCCGTCCTCGGCGACGGTGAGCGCGCGGTGCGCGGTCAGCGCGGGGACTCCGAGTGCAGCGCCGACGTCGAAGCCGGCCTCGTCGGGCAGCGGCACGGCCTGTTCGGCGGGCACGACGGTGAACTCGGCAGCGGTGCCGGTGGGCCGCCCGGCGGCGGCCATGAACAGCCAGACCCGCTGACCGACCCGGCTCTGGTCGACACCCTCACCGACGGCGTCGATCGTACCGGCGCCGTCGAGGTGCGGGGTGACCTCGGAGAAGTGCTTGGGGTGGCCGACGCCGGAGCGTGCCTGCCAGTCGGTCGGGTTGACCCCGGACACAGCGACCCGGACGCGAACCTCGCCGGGGGCGGGCGCGGGCAGGTCACGGTCGACGAACTGCAAAACGTCGGGGGCGCCGTTGTCTCGGTAGATGATGGCCTTCATGATCCGTCCTTGGAGCCTGGTAGAGCGGGGTTTCCCGGCGTGGCCTGGCGGTTCGTCAGGGTGTCCGGCGTGTGGTGCGGTCGCGACCCGGGCCGCGCTGGTTCCGGTCAGCCGATCGGGACTTCGTTGGAGCGGGACTCGATGCCATCGAGAGTGGCGAGGGTCGCGGCGTCGAGCGCGATCTCACTGACCGCCATGTTGGCCTCCAAGTGGGCGGCGCTGGCGGTGCCGGGGATGAGCAGCACGTTCGGGGCGTGGTGCAGCAGCCAGGCGAGGCCGACCTGGGAAGGCGTGACGCCCAGGGACTCGGCCGCGGTCCGGACAGCCGGTTCCTCGGTGGCCTTGGGCAGGCCCGGGAAGGCCCCACCGAGCGGGAAGAACGGCACCCAGGCGATGCCCTCGGCCGCGCACAGTTCGAGCATGTCCTCGTCATCGCGGGAGGCGAGACTGTACGCGTTCTGCACGCAGGCGATACCGGCCGGCAGGGCGCGGCGCAGGCCGTCGAGGGTGACGCTGCTCAGGCCGATCGCGCCGATCTTGCCCGCGTCGCGCAGGGCGGTCATCGTCGCGAGCTGGTCATCGAGGCCGACGATCTGGTCGCCCTCGGGACGCAGCCCGGGACCGGTGTCCAGGCGGCGGAGGTTGACCACCTCGAGCCGGTCGACGCCGAGGCTGCGCAGGTTGTCCTCGACACTTGCGCGCAGCTCCTCGGGCCGCTGCGCCGGACGCAGCGGCAGGCGCCCGCCTGGGTTGGGGTCTGCGCCGACCTTCGTGACGACCAGGACACCGTCCTCGGGGCGCAACGTCTCGCGGATCACGTCGTTGGCGAAACCGAAGCCGTAGAACTCTGCGGTGTCCACGTGGTCGACGCCCAGCTCGACCGCGCGGCGCAGCAGCGCGACGGCCTCGCCGCGGCGGTCGTGCAGGCGGGCGAGCTGCGCCGCGCCGTAGCCGATCCGGAAGACGTCGCGGCCGGCGAACGATGCGGTCGGGGTGGTCATCACGCTGTCTCCTGAGTCGGTGATCGCAAGGCGGTGTACAGCAGTTCGGCCTGGTAGAGCGCCGACACCCGGTGGGCGATCGGGGTGGCGCGCTCCCGGGCCGCGGCCGGCTCCTGGTCCTCGACCTTGACCAGCCAGGCCGTGACGCAGTCGCGCAGCATCGCGCGCATCTGGTCGATCATGTCGACGACGATGCCGCGAATGACCGGGTCGGTGGTCGCTTCACCCCAGGTCTGCACGCCGACCCGGGCCTCGGCAGGGTCGATCGCGGCGATCAGGCGGGCGAGGAGTTCGTCGGGGTCGGGCGGAGTGTCGCTCGCGGCGTACTCGCCGAGGACCTCGGCGCGCTTGGCGAGCACCTCGCGGGCGGCGGCCTGAACCAGGTCGGCCTTGTTGCGGTAGTGCGTGTAGATCGAGCCTGCCGAGAGGCCGGACTCGGCCGTGATGTCGGCGATCGAGGTCCGCTCCAGGCCGTTGCGGTCGAAGCATCGCACGGCGGCCTCCGCGATCTGGGCACGCCGGAGTTCCTTGCGCGCGTCGGTGAGCCGCGGCACCACACACCCCCATAAAAAGAACAGTAGTTCTGCTTGCGGAATACGTTAACAGAATCACCGTTCTTTTTGTGGTGCGGAAAACGATCGGCCGTCACACGGTGGGCTTGCTGCCCCCGTCGATGACGTACTCGGCGCCGACGATGGAGGCCGCGCGCGGTGAGACGAGGAACGCGACGAGCTCGGCCACTTCCTCCGGACGCGAGGGCCGACCCAGCGGAATGCCGATCTGCTCCATGACGTTGCGCCGGGCTCGCTCATACCCGACCCCGGCGCTGCCCGCGATCGCGGCGACGAAGGAGCGTCCCCAGTCGCTCTCGGTGAATCCGGGGGTGACGCTGTTGACCCGGACGCCGTGCGGAGCGACCTCGTTCGCCAGGCCCTTGCTGTAGTGGGTCAGTGCCGCCTTCGCGGAGCCGTACGGAACCCGGTTCGGGTTCGGCATCGACCGTGACAGTGACGAGATGTGCACCACCGCGCCCGTGCCACGCTCGACCATCCCCGGAACGAGCGCCCGGTCCAGCCGAGCGGGCCCCAACACGTTGACGTCCATGACGAGTTGCCACACGGCATGGGCCTGCGTCAGGAGAGGAACGTGCTCCCCGCCGTCGGCGCCGGCGTTGTGGACCAGGATGTCCACTCCCCCGAGATGCTCGGCGACGTGCCGGGCGATGGACTCCGCGCCGGCAGCCGTGCCGATGTCGGCCTGGACGAAGAGCTCCGGGCCCCCGTCCCGGGGAGCCGAACGGGCGCTGAAGGCGACGCGGGCTCCGCCGCGGGTGAGCCGGTCCACGATCGCCGCGCCGATGCCGCGGGTACCGCCCGTGACAAGGGCGCGCTTGCCCGCGAACTCACCGGTGGCCGTGTTGTCCGGCTGGGCTGCTGAAGTCACCGCACCGCTCTTTCGGATGTCGTGGGATGTGTCCCCGTGATCGAGGCACCCGGTGAATCTAAAGAGCCCACGGCGGGTCGACCAATGCCTGTTTGTCTCCGATCATTGTCCGATCGTGCCGCATCAGCCGTGTGACCTATCCTTCCGGTTCATGGACGTCATCAGTGACGCGGTCAGCGCCATTCGCAGCGGCCGCCCCGTGTCCGCCCGGACCCACCTCACCGCCCCCTGGGGTCTGGAGTTCCCCGCCTCGGGCGGGGCGGGATTCCATGTGGTCCTCCAGGGAAACTGCTGGCTGCTGCCTCCGGGGGCGGGTCGGCCCGTGGCGCTCAGCGCCGGTGATGTCGTCTTCGTGTCCCATGGCCAGCGGATCGCGCTCGCCGACCATCCGGAGCCCGCTCATCCCGGTCACCCGCGAGATGGACGACGCGTGGCAACCCGTCCAGCCCGCCGATGCCCCGGTATCCACCGTGCTGATCTGCGGTTCCTACCAGCTCGATCGGGTGCGGCCGCACCCCGTCCTGGCGAAGCTGCCCGCGTACATCCACATCCCGAAGAGGGTCGGGCACCACGCGTCGCTCAGCTCCGTCATCGACCTTCTCGGCGGCGAGCTCGACACCCGCCTAGGTGTCCCGCCGTGGTCATGCGCCACCAGGTGACGCGCGCAAGATCCAGGAAGTCCTGGCCCGCTACGTCCGCGCGACGGACCGGCGCGACGGCAAGGCGCAAGGCGCCCTGTTCACCGACGACGCGATCGTGCAGATCCACACCAGGACGGGCCCGGACTCCTACGAGCCGTTCGGGGAGCCACTGATCGGCGGTACCGGTGTGGAGTACGCGGTGGAGCACTTCATGGCTCCCCACCCCGAGGGCGGCGCGAGCCACCACACCACCACCGACCACATCATCGACATCCACGGCGACGACGCCCACCTGAGCGCCCAGTTCGTCGTCTTCTCGGTGCGGGCTTCCGCCCGTCCCGCGGACGGTTGGCCGGAGGGCGTCTTCGGTGCCCAGGGGACGGTCCGGCCGATCGAGTCCGGCTACTACGAGACCGATCTGCGCCGCGTCGACGGCGAGTGGAGGATCGCACACCACAGCGTGTTGATGGACTTGCCGATCGCGGTTCCGGGGGCGTGATGAGGGCGATGGTCTACCGCCGTTACGGCGGTCCGGAAGTCCTGGAGCCCGCCGAGCTGCCGGAGCCGAAGACACACGTCGACTCGGTGCTGGTGCGAGTGAAGGCGGCCGCGCTCAACCCCGCGGACCTGGCCATGCAGGCAGGTGCGCTCGACGGCGCCGTCGATACGTATTTCCCGGTCATCCCCGGCTGGGACATCGCCGGTGTGGTGGAGCGCCCAGGTCTCGCCACGCCGGAGTTCTCGGCCGGCGATGAGGTCGTCGGGTACGTCAGGAGCGATGTGCAGCGCGCCCACGGCGGCCTGGCCGAACTCGTCGCCGCGGACGTCCGCACCCTGGTCCGCAAGCCCCTCACCATGAGCTTCACCCAGGCGTCCGCCCTGCCACTGGCGGGCCTGACCGCCTACCAGGCCGTGGTGCACACCTTGGGCGTCGAACGGGGCCGGACCCTGCTGGTGCACGGGGCGGCCGGTGGCGTCGGCTCGCTCGCCGTCCAGATCGCCCGCTCGCGCGGCGCACGCGTCATCGGCACCGTCTCGCCACGCGGCCACGACTACCTGCGCACGCTCGGAGCCGAACCCGTCACCTACGGCCACGGCGCCACCGGCCGCGTGCGCGAACTCGTCCCCGAGGGCGTGGACGCGGCCCTGGACACCGTCGGCGGTGGTGTGCTGACGGCGACGGCACACGCCGCCGCACCCGGCGCACGCGTGGCGTCCCTCGTCGACATCGGTGTGCCGGGCGTCGCTCCGGTCTTCTGCCGCATGGACCACGCGGACCTCGCGGCGCTCGTGGAACTCGCCGATGCCGACAAGTTCCACATCCGGATCGGCGCCACCTATCCGCTGGCACGCGCGGCCGACGCGCAGCGCGCCCTGGCCGCCGGTGAAACCCCCGGCAAGATCGTCATCGAGATCGACTGACGCGTCTCTCCTGACGTCTCCCGTAACACAACGATCAGGGGCCGATCCGGCCCTTGCTGCGCATGGCGGCGCGGACGCGTTCCTCGGCGAGGCCGCGCCCGGCGATATGCGGAGTGGTGGCACGGCGCTGGGCCTCTTCGAGAACGGTGACGGCGTTGGCGCGCAGCCGCTTGGAGATCGTCTCGAAGATGGTGGAGGTCTCGGGCCGGAATCCGGAGTAGCGGGCGTCCATCGCGAAGGCGGCGGCGACGACGCCACCGGCGTTGGCCACGAAGTCGGGCAGGAGGGAGACGCCACGTTCCGCGAGGATGGACTGTGCCCGCGGTGAGGTGGGCAGATTGGCGCCTTCCACGACCAGCTTGGCCTTGATCTGGTGGGCGGTTGTCTCGTCGATGACGTCCTGCAGGGCCGCCGGGACGAGGATGTCGCAGTCGACGGTGAGTTCCTGGCCGGGCGGTACGGCGATGCCCTGGTGGTGGCGGGTGACGAAGTCGTCGCCGTGCTCTTCCCGCGCGGCCCGCAGGGCGGGCACGTCCAGTCCGGCGGGATCGTGGAGGGCCCCCTTGGCGGTGGAGACGGCGACGACGGTGGCGCCGAGTTCGGCGAACCGCACGGCGGCGGCGTGGCCGACGGCCCCGAATCCCTGGATGGCGACCCGGGCGCCACTGAGGGGCAGCCGGAGGTGCTGAGCGGCCGCGTCGGCGGCCTCGGCCACTCCGTAGCCGGTGACGCCGAGCTCGTCGTAGGCCACTCCCCCGAGGTGGCCCGGCGTGCCGACGGCCGCGCCGCGGTCGCCGAGCTCGTCCTGGATGATGGCCGCGTCGTTCTCGGTCAGCCCCATGTCCAGGCCCATCACGTATTCGCGGGGCACCTCGTTGGACAGGGCGCGGGCGAAGGCGCGCAGGATCGCTTCCTTCTCGGGGGATGCCGGGTCGGCGACGATTCCCGCTTTCGCGCCGCCGTAGAAGAGATCGACGCCGGCCCATTTCCATGTCATGACGCGGGCCAGCCGGGCGACTTCACCGACGGAGACGGTCGGGCTCATCCGGGTGCCGCCCTTGCCGATGCCGCGGGCGGTGTTGTCGATGACCAGGACGCCCTTCATACCGGTGCGTCGGTGGGAGACGACGACGATCTTCTCGGGTCCCCAGTCGTCGATGAGCGACAGTGCGTCAGTCACGGTGCGGGTTCCTTGTCTGCTGAGGAAGAGGCTTGGTGGGGCAGGGCGCGGGCGATGAGTTCGGCGAGGTGGGTGCCCGCGCGGTCGGTCCGCTGAGTGATCTGGGTGCGCCAGCTGAAGCCGTCCGCGAGGACGACGGTGTCCGGTGCGGCGGCTCGGACGGCGGGCAGCAGGACCTGTTCACCGGCCACGACGGATACGTCGTAGTGGCCACGTTCGAAGCCGAAGTTGCCGGCCGGGCCGCAGCAGCCCGAGTTCAGCACGCCGTTGTCGACACCCATGGCGTCCAGGAGTGCGCTGTCGGCGGTGAAGCCGCTGGTGGCGTGCTGGTGGCAGTGGGCGTGGCTGGTTGAAGTGGCGGGAGAAGTCCATGACCACGCCGGAGCCGATGGCCTGCCCCGAGGTGCTGGTGCCCGCGCCGCGCGAGGTGATCGGCGCGCCCAGGCGGCGGCAGACGGCGATCGTGTTGAGCACGTGCGGCGCTCGCGGGGGAAGACCACGGCCAGGGGGACCCGGCGGTAGTTGGAGGCGTCGGCCGTGTACTGGGCCCGGCATCCGGTGTCGCCGTGCATCTCGCCGCAGTCGCCGCGAATCAGCGCCTCGGACACGGCCGCGGCGTCGGGGCGTTGCGGACCCCGCACCCTCGCGGCGTCGGGACGTCGCGGACCCCGCGCGGTCGCCGTCACTGCGGTAGCTCCTTTGTCCATCGGCCATGTTCGACCTCGTCACAGCCACGATCCGGGGCCCCGGCCCGCCTCACAAGACCGAGCAGCACGAAAGTATTGACCTTTGAGCCGCAGCGATGCTTACGCTGTGGCCCGCTCGTGGAGTCCGGCGGGAGGTACGCGTTGCTCAAGCCGCGGCATCTGCTCACCCTGAGGGCCGTCGTGCGCACCGGCTCGTTCGTCATCGCGGCCCGCGAGCTCGGGTACACCGCCTCGGCGATCTCCCAGCAGGTCTCGGCCCTGGAGAAGGAGACGGGGCTGGTGCTGTTCGAGCGGGAGGCGCACGGTGTCCGGGCGACCGCGGCGGCTCACCGGCTGGTCGGCCTCAGTGTCCCGGTGCTGGCGGCCATGGACGACCTCGGCCATCAGGTGCGCCAGCTCGCCACCGGTGCCACGGCTCGGCTGCGGCTGGGAAGTTTCCCCACGGCCAGTGTCCGGCTGGTGCCACCGGCGCTGTCGGCCCTGACGTCGGCCCACTCGCGGGCGCAAGTGCAGCTCGAGGAGGGCGAGCCGGAGGAGCTCGTCGCCGCGCTGAACGCCGGTGATCTGGATGTGGCGCTGGTGTACGAGTACGGGCTGAGCCCCCGGCGGTGGTCGGACGGCCTGGCCTGTCATCAGCTCGTACGCGAGGACCTCGTTCTGCTCAGGGCCCGCGGCAGCGGTCTGAGCCCGCGCCTGGCCGGGCTCTCGCAGGCCCGCTGGATCACCAGCAGGGAAGGCACGGCCGGTGCGCTCTCGCTCACCCGGCTGTGCGCGGCGGCCGGTTTCGAGGCCGCGGTCGCCTTTCGCAGCAACAACTACGACGTCGTACGGGAGCTGGTGTCCGCTGGTCTTGGCGTGGCCATCGTGCCGGGGCTCGGTCACTCGCCCGGTCACTCGCCCGGTGACTCGGTGGAGGCGACTCGGCTGGCGCAGCGCTTGGCGTTCCGCCGCGTGATGGCCCTGCACCGCCATGAGAACAGCAATCCCCTGCTGGGCACGATGATCGGCTCGCTGCGCGGCGCGGTACCGGCGGACGAGCCGTATGTGCATGCCACGCGGGACGAACAGCCGCACCAGCCCGTCGGCAAAGGGGGCGCCCTGCTTCCTTCGGCGACAGACCCCCGTGCCGATACCCCCTGAAGCCCGGGACCCCTCCCGAGCCTCTGCCCTATCCTCGCCCCTTCCGAGGACGGGGGCAGACATGGAACAGACGTTGGACGCGGCGCTGGCGCAGCTGACGATCAGGGACCGGCTGCGCTTCGGGCGGTTGAGGTTCCACCGTGCGAGCGGGGCGCTGGTCCTTCAGCTCGAAGGTGAGGAGGCGGCCGTCCGCGGCTGGCCCCGCCTCTTCCACGAGCGGCACCGCGGCGTTCTGCCGGTCAACTGTCCGGATGAGTTGCCGGCGGAGGAGACACCGGAGCAGCAGGTCGTCACCGAGCTGCTGGCCATCGCCCAGGGCTGCGGATACGACGGCCGCCCGGCCTACCGGCTGCCCATCGCCTTCCCCCGCTTCGCGGCGGCCTTCGCGGCGCTGTACGTGTGGCGGCCGGACGACGGCCAGATGCCGGCCAAGCAGAACACCAAGATCGCACGGATGGTCAAGCAGGCGATCGCCGAGGAACGCCGCTACACCCTGCAGGAGATGAAGGAGCGGGCCGAGGCGCTGGCCCGGGACGAGCAGCTGGCCCAGCAGCTGGGCGGGCTGGTCGGGGTGCTGGTGAAGGTGGCCGACGTCTGCCGATTGCCGCACCGCCGTACGGTGCGCTGGTACCGCAGGAAGTGGTTCCGGGGCCGGGTCGTCACCCAGCTGGAGGTCTTCCGGGAGCTGCGCGGCCGGCAGCGAAAGCCCGTGGCGGACAAGCAGTTGCTGCTCGTCGAGGCGCTGCTCGCGGACATCGACGCGCATTACGGCTTCTTCCTCCGCCTCAAC
>NZ_JBHYVB010000123.1:26421-35174 GCF_042750115.1 Streptomyces sp. NPDC059455 | reverse complement strand
AACCCCCACCCCACCCACCCCGCCGAGCCTCACCCCCAGGCCCCGGGGTCTGGGGCGGAGCCCCAGTTGAGGGAAGGGGCGGGGAGGGGGAACAGCCCGCCGCAGGCGTCGCGATCCGTCGGACACCCCCTGAGCGCGGGGTCGGGGCCCAGCCCGGGACCGGCACCCAGCCCGGGGTCGGGGCTCGGCCCAGGGCCAAAACCCAGCGGCCGACGGGGGCTTCCGCACCAGCGGAATTCCGCATAAGCGGGGCCGGACCCTGGCGGATCCGGCCCCCGGATAGCGCCCCGGGCCGGACCGGCCCCGGCAGCCGATCGCGGCCCTCTATCGTTACCCATGCGTAACTTACCGCACTATTACCGCCGGTAAACACCCGAGTTACCGTCAGGTCACAAGCACCGGTGCTCCCCTGCCCCCACGGCACCCCCACCAGGAGCCATCGTGACCCCTGCCCGAAAAGCCCTTCGCCCCACGACCGCCACCGCCCTCTCCGTCACCGTCACCGTCGTGGCCGGTGCGGCCTTCGGTCTCGCCCCCGCCACCGCCACCGCCGCCGCGGCACCGGCCCCGACCGCCACCACAGCCGCCACCACAACCGCCTCCACCGCCGCGTCCACCTCCACTTCCTCCGGCGTCTCCATCCGCTTCGTCGACATCCCCGGCGACGGCGGCGTCAACCTGGCCGCCAACGTCGTGTCCCCCGCGAACGCCGACGCCTCGCACCGCCTCCCCCTCGTCGTCCTGCCCACCAGCTGGTCCCTGCCCCAGGTCGAATATCTCGCCCAGGCCAAGAAGCTGGCCGAAACCGGCTATGTGGTGCTGACCTACAACACCCGCGGCTTCTGGCAGTCCGGCGGGAAGATCGAGACGGCCGGGCCGCCCGATATCGCCGACGCGTCCAAGGTCATCGACTGGGCGCTCGCCAACACCCCCACCGACCCCGACCACATCGGCATGGCCGGGCTCTCCTACGGCGCCGGGATCAGCCTGCTCGCGGCCGGTGCCGACCCGCGGATCAAGGCCGTGGTGGCCATGAGCGGCTGGGCGGACCTGGTCGGCTCGATCTACAGCGACCGCACCCAGCACTCCCAGGCCGCCGGGCTGCTCGCCGGGGCCGGGGCGCTGACCGGCCGGCCCAGCGAGGAGTTCCAGCAGATCCTCGACGACTTCTTCTCCTCCAATCTCGCCAAGGAAAAGGATCTGATCGCCTGGGGCAAGAAGCGCTCCGCCGCCACCTACCTCGACCGGATCAACGCCAATGGCGCGGCCATCATGCTGGGCAACTCCTGGGGCGACTCGATCTTCCCGCCCAACAGCTACGCCGACTTCTTCGAGAAGCTGACCGGCCCCAAGCGGCTGGAGCTGCGGCCCGGCGACCACGCGACCGCCGAGCTCACCGGGCTGCTCGGACTGCCCAACACCACCTGGAACCACGCCCGGCAGTGGCTCGACCGCTACCTCAAGGGCGAGCCCAACGGCATCGACCGCCAAGCGCCGGTGCAGCTGACGTCCCGTACGGCGGACGGTGACGACTACGAGGGCTACCCCAGCTGGTCGGCCGTCCCCTCCGAGCAGCGCCGCGTCCCGCTCGCCGCCACCGAGAAGGTCACCGCCAACCATGACTCCGGTGCCAACGCCGGAACCGTGCTGCTCGGCGGCGCCCTCGACCAGTTCCTGAAGATCCCGCCGCTCGCCTCGATCCCGCTGCTGCCCCGGTCCTACGCGGCCGTCTGGCAGACCGGGGCCTACGCCCGCGAGCAGCGCGTCCGCGGCACCGTGAAGCTCCACACCACCGTGACCAGCGACCGCTCCGACGGTACGGCGGTGGCGTATCTGTACGACGTGGGCCCGCTGGGCGTCGGCAAGCTCATCACCCACGCCCCGTTCACCTTCCACGACCGCACCCCGGGCACGCCCTTCGGAGTGGACCTGGAGCTGTTCTCCACCGCGTATGACGTCCCGGCAGGTCACCGGCTGGCGCTGGTGATGGACACCGTCGACCCGCTCTACATCGAGCACAACCCCGACGGCGCCCATCTCACCTTCTCGTCCCCGGACGCCGACCCGTCCCACCTCACGATCCCGGTCCGCGACTGAAGCGGTGTCCGGCGGACCACGCGGCGGAGCCGCATATCGATGCTTCCCCCGCCCCGCCGCAGGCGTCACGAGCCGCCGGACATCACCAGCCGCTGAGACACCCTCGGCCGCCCCGGCTCAGCCGCGGGTGTCCCCCGGCATCGGGGCGGCCGGTTCCGCGGCGGCGACCTCGACCTGACGGGTCTTCACACTGCGCCGCTCCCGCTTGGCCACCCAGTTGGCGAACCACGACAGCAGCATGCACATCCCGATGTAGATCGGTGAGATCACCATGACCACCGGGATGAACGGCAGGTCGTAGTCGAGATTGGACGCGATCAGCTTTCCGGCGTGCAGAAACTCCTCATAGGTGATGAGGAAGCCGAGCGAGGTGTCCTTCAGGGCCACCACCAGCTGGCTGATGATGGCCGGGAGCATCGCCCGCACCCCCTGCGGCACCAGCACGGACATCATGACCTGGGTCTTCCGCAGGCCGAGCGAGTACGCCGCCTCACGCTGGCCGCGGTCCACCGAGTTCACCCCGGCCCGGAACACCTCGGCCAGCACCGAGCCGTTGTAGAGCGTCAGCCCGGTGACCAGGGCGGGCAGCGGCTGGACCCGCAGCGCCACGAAGACGAAGAAGATCATCACCAGCACGGGCATCGCCCGGAAGAACTCCACCACCAGCGTGGCCACCCAGCGCAGCGGGCGGTGCTCGGAGAGCCGCCCGGCGGCGAGCACCCCGCCGAGGGCGAGCGAGAGGACCGCGGCCATGCCGAACGCCTTGAGGGTGCCCGCGAGCCCGTTCAGCAGCAGCTCCTGGATGCCCTTGTACTCGAACGGCATCCACTTGCGGTACGCGAACTGGCCGGTGTCGATGAGGAGATAGACGATCCAGCCGAGCAGGGCCAGCAGCACGGCCGTCCCGGCCAGCGCGTACATCCGGTGCCGCCGCCGGGTGTGGGGCCCGGGGAGGTCGTAGAGGGCGCTGGTGGTCGAGGGGGCGGTCATCGCGGCACTCCCCAGCGCCGCTCCAGCAGGGCGAAGATCGCGCTGATGGCGAGGGTGATGATCAGATACCCGACGGCGATCCAGACGAAGGTCCAGATGATGCTGTAGCCCCGCTCATTGAGGGGCTTGTAGGTGCCGAGCAGTTCGGTGACGCTGAACGACCCGGCGATGGCCGAGTTCTTGGCGAGCGCGATCAGGGTCGAGCCGATGGGCGGGATGACCGTGCGGAACGCCTGCGGCAGCACCACCGCGCTCAGCGTCTGGTCGAACGTCATGCCCAGACTGCGGGCCGCCTCGCCCTGCCCCACCGGCACCGTGTTGATGCCCGCCCGCACCGCCTCGCAGATGAAGGCCGAGGTGTAGCAGCCGAGCGCGATCACCGCGAAGACGGTGAACGGCAGCACCAGACCGAAGCGCGGCAGCCCCAGCATCACCGCGAAGAACAGCAGCGTCAGCGGGGTGTTGCGGAGCACCGACACCCAGACGGTGCCGAACGCGCGCAGCGAGGCGACCGGCGCCACCCGGAAGGCGGCCATGAGGATGCCGAGCGCGAGGGCGAGCAGCGAGGCGTAGACGGTCAGCTGCACGGTGCCGAGGAAGCCCTTGCCGTAGAGGGCGAAGTTCTGGGTGAGCACGTCCATGGGATGGCCTTCAGCCGGTGCGGTAGCGGTCGATGGGCGGCGGCTTGGGGGCGGGCACACCCGAGAGGCCGAGGGTCGCGTCGTACGCCTTCTTCCAGTCGCCGTTGCGCTCGTGGAAGAGGATCGCGTCGTCCAGCGCGAAGCGCAGCGCGTTGTCCCGCTTGGGCACGCCGATGCCGTACGGCTCCTTGGAGAAGGGCCGGCCCACCACCTTCAGCTCGTCGGGGACCTTGGCCGCGTAGCCGAGCAGGATGGTGTTGTCGGTGGTCACCGCGTCCACCTGGAAGCTGAGCAGGTTGTCCACGCACACCGAGTACGTGTCGTACGCGACCGCGTGGGCCTTGGGGTAGTCCGCCTGGATGCGCTGGAGCGGGGTGGAGCCGGCCACCGAGCAGACGGTCCTGCCCGCGAGGTCTCCGGGGCCGTGGATGTCGTTCTCGTCGGTGCGCACCAGCAGCGACTGACCGGCCATGAAGTAGGGCCCGGCGAAGCCGACCAGCCGTTTGCGCAGCGGATTGATGGTGTAGGTGCCGACGTAGTAGTCGATCTGGCCGCTCTGGAGCGCGGTCTCGCGGTTGGCGGAGGCGATGGTCTGGTACCGGATACTGCTCGGCGCGAAGCCGAGGGAGGCGGACATCATGCGGGCGATCTCGATGTCGAAGCCCGAGTAACGGCCGGTGGCCGGGTCCCGCTCACCCAGATACGGCTGGTCCTCCTTGACCCCCACGGTGAGATGGCCGCGGCGCTCCGCCCGGCGCCAGGTCGGCGAGGACGGCAGCCGGAACTCGGTGTCCACCTTGTAGGTGGGCAGCTTCTCGGCCCGGGGCCCCTTGGCGGGCGGGCTGCCCTCCTTGCCACAGCCGGGCATGAGCAGCAGGACCAGGGCCGTGGTGAGGGCGGCGGTCGCGCGGCGCAGACGCCTCATGTCCGTCATCACCCGGCTCAGTGCTTGAGGATCTTGGACAGGAAGTCCCGGGCGCGCTCGCTCTCCGGGGACCGGAAGAACTCCTCCGGCGTACGGTCCTCGACAATCCCACCGTCCGCCATGAAGACCACCCGGTTCGCGGCGGAGCGGGCGAAACCCATCTCATGGGTGACCACGACCATCGTCATCCCGTCCCGGGCGAGCTGGCGCATCACCTCCAGCACCTCGTTGATCATCTCGGGGTCGAGGGCGGAGGTCGGCTCGTCGAAGAGCATCACCTTCGGATCCATCGCCAGCGCGCGGGCGATGGCCACCCGCTGCTGCTGGCCGCCGGAGAGCTGGGCGGGGAACTTCCCGGCCTGATCGGCCAGTCCGACCCGGCCCAGCAACTCGCGGGCGCGCCGCTCGGCGTCCTCCTTGGCGCGGCGGCGGACCTTGGTCTGACCGAGCATCACATTGGCCAGCACGGTGCGGTGGGCGAACAGGTTGAACGACTGGAAGACCATGCCGACCTCGGCCCGCAGCCGCGCCAGCTCCTTGCCCTCCTCGGGCAGCGGACGGCCGTCGACGACGATGGAGCCGGACTGGACGGTCTCCAGCCGGTTGATGGTCCGGATCAGGGTGGACTTGCCGCCGCCCGAGGGGCCGATGATCACGACGACTTCGCCGCGCCCGACGGTGAGCTCGATGTCCCGCAGAACGTGCAGCGCGCCGAAGTGCTTGTTGACGCCGCGCAGCTCGATCAACGGCTCACCGACGGCCATACCCGGCCCCACCCACCTTCCGCTGTGTCCCGGTCAGCGCAAGCTATCCGGACAACTGCGGAGCATTAGGCATGGACACGCATCGATGGGCCGATACCGCCCGACAGGGCCTACGGGGGTCGGCGGGTCATTCCCCTCCCCGCCCCTTCCCGCTACCAGGGGCAGGCCCCTGGACCCCAGCACCGGCGGACTGATCACGGCCAGCACACCGACGCAACGGCCGAGCGGGCGGGTGGGCGCCCGCACACCTCCGGGCCGCCCGGGAGGGGTTTGGGGCGAAGCCCTGGCCGGGTCTGGGCAGAGCCCCGGGGTCTGGCCCGAAGCCCCCGCACGGGGTCCTGGCGCGAAGCCCCCGCACAGGCTTGGCGCGAAGACACAGGGGTCTGGCGCGAAGCCCCGGCGCGGGGTCTGGGGCGGAGCCCCGGGGTCTGGGACGAAGCCCCGGCACGGGGTCCTGGGGCAGAGCCCCGGGGTCTGGGACGAAGCCCCGGCACGGGGTCCTGGGGCAGAGCCCCGGGGCCTGGCGCGAAGCCCCGGCACGGGGTCCTGGGGCAGAGCCCCGGGGGCTGGCGCGAAGCCCCGGCACGGGGTCCTGGGGCAGAGCCCCGGTTGTGGGAAGGGGCGGGGAGGGGGACAGCTCGCCGCAGGCGTCACCGACTCCTAGGCCTCGGCGACCTCCGCGTAGCGCTGGCAGAGTTCGGGGGCGCCGTCGGCCGCCCACTGCTGGCCGGCCTCCACGACGTCGACCTCGCGGCCGGAGGCCAGCCTGACGACGGGTCGGCCGTTGGGCCACACCTGCCAGACGGCCCCGGGGACGGTGCGGACGATGACCGTGCCCAGGTAGAGACCCGCGTCGTTACCGAGCCAGGGGAGCTCGTCCGGGTCGTCGCGCCAGCGCGGCGCCATCTGGTCCAGCGCCTCCAGGGAGGCCGTGGAGTCATCGAGCCCGATGCCCGCGGCGGAGGCCCGCGCGCGCAGGAGTTCGCATTCGGAGAGCAGTTGGGCGACGCCCTGGGGGTCCTCCTCCTGGGCACCCATCAGGGCCGCACCCGAAGCGGGGCCACGTCGCTTGCGCCAGTTGCCCAAGAAGGAGATGTTCATACCGCTCAGCGTGGCATCCAGGCCACCGGCGCACCACAGGGCGCGCGGTATGAGCTGTGACCCGATGCTTGTCTTGACGACACCCACCTGCCTCCGTACGTTCTCCGGGCGCCTGTCGAATCGCCGAAGGGGCGCGGGCGCTGTCGAAAGGGAGAGCGCGCGCAGGCCCTGAGGAACGAAGGGCTGAGCACGGTCGACCGTCGGCGGGGGGCGCCTCCCAGCGGTAGCTGGGGGAGGCTTGAGCGCCCCGGAGGCAACCAAACCTTGGAGGCGGTCGGGTTGGTTGCGAGAGGGGACACATATGCGCGTCGCGAGACCGTGGACAACCGCCGGGATCGTCGCGGGAGGTGTCACCCTCGCACTGATCGCACCACCACCCTCCTCCGCCGCACCGGCCGACGTGCCGACCCACAAGCCGCTCCCTCTGGAGCGGCTTTTCGACAACCGGGCGGTCAGCGATGACACCCGCCCGGGTGACGCGGACTTCGACGGCGCGGGTGCCTCGCTCTCCGCGCAGGATCTGCGGGCCGCGGGCTGGACGCCGGGGCGCGATATCGCCCTGGACGCGGCGCGGTTGACCTGGCCCCGGAGCGCGGGGGCACGGCCGGACAATGTGATCGCCGACGGCCAGGCGGTGCGGCTGCGCGGCCGGGGTGAGGCGTTGACCTTCCTGGTGGCGAGCAGTTCGCCGAACGGGCCCGGCGCCGGGGCGAGCGGTGTCGGAACGGTGCGCTACCGCGACGGGTCGAGCCATCCGTACACGCTGAGCGCGCCGGACTGGCGGGCGGGCCCGGCCGCGACCAAGGCCGTGGGCCTCCCCCATCTCAACACCGCCGCGGGGCAGCGGCAGGAGACGGCCCGGCTGTACGCGGTGACGGTGCCGTTGGAGCGCGGCCACGAGGTCGCGTCGGTGGTGCTGCCGAGGGACCCGGGCCCGGCGGCCGATCTCCATGTCTTCGCCGCGTCGCTGCGGCAGCCCGCGGACGGCTGGACCGGGAGCTGGGCGGCGAGTACCGCCGGGTACACCAAGGTGGGGCCGTGGACCGATCAGACGCTGCGGCTGGTGGTGCACACCAGCGCGGGCGGGCCGAGGGCCCGGGTGCGGCTGGAGAACACCTTCGCCGCGTCGCCTGTGGAGATCGGGCACGCGACGGTCGCGCTCCAGGCGAGCGGCGCGGCGGCGCAGGGGTCACCGGTGCCGCTGACCTTCGGCGGGCGGCCGGGGACCTCGATCCCCGCGGGCGCGCAGGTGTTCAGCGACCCGGTGGACTTCCCGGTTCCGGCGGACGCCAATCTGCTGGTGAGCTTCCATCTGCCGGGTCCGGTCGCGGCGGTGCCGGTGCACAGCCAGGCCACCCAGCGGTCGTATCTGAGCGCGGCGGGCAGCGGTGACCGGACCGCCGAGCCGGGCGGTGAGTCCTACACCGGCACCCTCACCACCTGGCCGTTCCTGACCGGGGTCGATGTGCGGGGCGGGCCGGGTTCGGTGGTGGCGCTCGGCGACTCGATCACCGACGGCACCAAGTCCACCAATGACGCCAACCGCCGCTGGCCCGATGTGCTCGCGCGGCGGCTGCGCGGCCAGTCCGAGGTCCCGGCGTACGGGGTGCTCAACGCGGGCATCTCCGCCAACCGCGTGGTGGCCGACCGCTATCCGGGAGAGGGCGTCTCCACGGACACCGGCGGGGTCAGCACCCAGCACCGGCTGGAGCGGGATGTGCTCGCCCAGACCGGGGCCCGCACGGTCGTCGTCTTCCAGGGCATCAACGATCTGCGGTGGGGCAGCTCGGCCGAGGAGCTGATCGCGGGTCTGCGGTCGGTCGCGTCGCGGGTGCGGGAGCGCGGGCTGCGGGTGGTCGGGGCGACCATCGCCCCGTGCGAGGGCGAGTCGCTGTGCACGGCGGACGCGGACGCGCGACGCTCGGCCGTCAACGCCTTCATCCGGGACAGCGGCGGGGTGTTCGACGCCGTGCTGGACTTCGACGCGGTGGTGCGGGACCCCGAGCACCCGGCGCGGATCCTGCCCGCCTATGACAGCGGGGACCATCTGCACCCGGGCGACACGGGGTTGCGGGCGATGGCGGAGTCGATCGACCTGCGGAAACTGACCGGGTAGGGGAAGCCTCAGGGGCTCCCCCTACCCGCCAGGACGCCACGGAAGCGCCGGGGGGGGGGGGGCCCCCCCCCCCGCCCCCGCCCCCCCCCCCCCCGCCCCCCCCCCCCCCCCGCGGGGGC
>NZ_JBHYVB010000123.1:8448-26411 GCF_042750115.1 Streptomyces sp. NPDC059455 | reverse complement strand
GGGTGTCTCTAACCCCCGCCGAAACTCCCCGGCTTGGGCCCCCCCGCGGGCCCCCCCCCCCCCCCCCGGCCGCCCCCCCCCCGGGGGGGGGGGGCCCCCCCCCCCCCCCCCCGGGTCACACCTCCAGGTCGACGACGACCGGGGCATGGTCGGAGGCGCCCTTGCCCTTGCGCTCCTCGCGGTCCACATAGGCGTCGCCGACCGCCTTGGCGAACGTCTCGTTCCCGTAGACCAGGTCGATGCGCATGCCGCGGTTCTTGGGGAAGCCCAGCTCGCGGTAGTCCCAGTAGGTGAAGGGGCGGTCGTACTTCAGCGGCCGCGGCATCACATCCGAAAGACCCGACTCGCGCAGCGCCGCCAGGGCCTCGCGCTCCAGGTCCGTCACATGGGTCAGCCCGTCGAAGGCGGAGCGGTCCCAGACGTCCTCGTCGGTCGGCGCCACATTGAAGTCGCCGAGGACCGCGAAGGGGCGCTCACCGGCCGCGTCCCCGGCGACGGCCGTGCGCAGCGCCTCCAGCCAGCGCAGCTTGTAGTCGTAGTGGGGGTGGCCGATCTCCCGGCCGTTGGGCACATAGACCGACCAGAGGCGGACCGGGCCGCAGGTGGCGCCTATCGCCCGCGGCTCCTGGCCGCCGTCGTAGTCCGGGCCGCCGGGGAGGCCCACGGTGACGTCCGCGAGCCCGGCCTTGGAGAGCAGCGCCACTCCGTTCCACCGGCCGGTGGCGTTGACCGCGGCCTCGTAGCCGAGCTCCCGGAGCGGCTCGTACGGAAAGGCGGACTCGGCGCACTTGGTCTCCTGGACGCACAGGACGTCCGTGCCGCTGCTCTCCAGCCAGGCCAGCAGCCGGGGCAGCCGGGCGGTGATCGAATTGACGTTCCAGGTCGCGATGCGCATAGGGCACAACCTACATCCCGGCTCTGACAGCGAGCCCGGCCCTCAGAGGGTGAGGGATTCGCCCGGGGTCAGCCGCAGGTGCTCGGCGCCTTCGGTGCCGGGGCCTTCGGGGCCGAGCATCCGCCCGTAGACCATGTGCGCGACGTCGGACAGCAGGGCGTCGTGGATGTCGATGGCCCGGCGCGGGCCGACCGCGCGGACGTAGTCGAGGATCTCGGCGAACTTGTTCCAGGGGGCGTGCACGGGCAGCATCAGCGTGTCCACCCGCCGCCCGGCGGGCACGGTAAGGGCGTCGCCGGGGTGGAAGAGCACACCGTCCAGCAGATAGCCCACATTGGTGATCCGGGGGATGTCGGGGTGGATGACGGCGTGCAGCTGGCCGTGGACCTCGATGTCGAATCCCGCCGCGTTGAAGCTGTCGCCCTCCCCGATGGTGTTCACCCGCCCGGGGAACGCCGCGGAGATGTGGTGGGAGACGCTGCGGAGCGTCCAGATCTGGGCGCCGGGGTTGTCATCGAGCGCCGTGCGCAGCCGCTCCTCGTTGAAGTGGTCGAAGTGCTCGTGGGTGACCAGGATCGCGTCCGCGCCGACCGCGGCGTCCTCTTCGCTGAAGGCTCCGGGGTCGATGACGAGCGTCTGCTCGTCCTTCTCGATCCGGACGCAGGCATGGCCCTTCTTGGTGAGCTTCATGGAGATCATTGTGCTACCCCGGCCCCTGTTGGCCGCACTGCCCTTCCGGGCTTGTCTCCTCGGCCTTCCGGCCTCGTCAGCCTTCCGGCCTTCGTCCCGCTCAGCCCTCCGGGCTCGTCTCCTCGCGGATGATCCGCTGGGCCACGGCGAAGGCGGAGTTCGCCGTCGGCACCCCGCAGTAGACGCCGGTGTGCAGCAGCACCTCCTTGATCTCGGTGGGGGTGAGCCCGTTGCGCAGCGCGGCCCGGGTGTGGAAGGCGAGTTCGTCGAGGTGGCCGCGGGCGGCGAGGGCGGTGAGGGTGACCACGCTGCGGATCCGCCGGTCGATTCCGGGCCGGGTCCACACCTCGCCCCAGGCGTAGCGGGTGATGAAGTCCTGGAAGTCGCCGGTGAACTCGTCGGCCAGGGACTGCGCGCGGTCCACATGGGCGTCGCCGAGCACCTCGCGGCGCACCTTGATGCCCTGGTCGTACGCGTCGGCGCGGGCGTCCAGGAACGGTTCGGGCACGTTGTGGCCGTACTCGACGACCTCGGCGCCGGGCGGCACGGGCGAGAGCACGGGCTTGGGCGGGGGCGCGGGGATCGCGGTCATCCCGGTCGGGTGGTCCGGGCTCTGCCAGGAGCTGGAGAAGTGGCGCACCAGCAGATCGGTGACGGCCATCGGCTGCTCGACGGGGGTGAGATGGGAGGCGCCGGGGACCAGCGCGAGCCGTGCGTCGGCTATCCCGGCGACCAGGACGCGGGCGTCGGCGGCCGGGGTGACCTGGTCGTCGGCGCCGGCCACCACGAGGGTGGGGACGCCGATCCCGCTGAGCTCGGCGCGGATGTCGAACGCGGCGAGGGCCTCGCAGGCGGCGATGTAGCAGCCGGGGTCGGTGGTGCGGACCATCTGGACGGCCCACTCGACGATGGCGGGCTGGGCGGCGGCGAAGCCGGCGGTGAACCAGCGCTCGGGGGTGGCGCGGGCGATCGGGTCGAGGCCGTTGGTGCGGACCACGACGCCGCGCTGCCGGAAGGAGTCGGCGGTGCCGAAGCGCGGGGAGGCGGAGACGAGGGCGAGTGAGCCCACTCTATGGGGATGTCGCAGGGCGAGTTCGGCGCCGATGGACCCGCCGATCGAGCAGCCCGCGTAGCCGAAGCGCTCGACGCCGAGCTGGTCGAGGGTGGCCAGCAGCCGGGCGGCGAGCTCGGCCACGGAGGGGGCCGGATGGGCGGGGGCGCCGCCGTGGCCGGGGAGGTCGAAGCGGAGGACGCGCCAGTGGCGGGAGAGCTCGGGTATCTGGCGGTCCCACATGTGCCAGGTGGTGCCCAGCGACGGTCCGAGGACGAGCACGGGCCCGTCCTCGGGGCCGTCGGTCCGGTACTGAAGTGTCTTCGTCTCGCTCACCCGAAAACGGTATCCGACATGGGTGGCGGGGCTTTCGGGCGCGATGTACCCAGGATGTGAAGGCCTTACGGCGTAACCGTGGAGACCACGTAAACCTTCGGATGCGTCGGGTTGTCGAACTTGACCGTGATCCTCAGTTTGGGTTCCGGATCTTTCTGCTTGATGACCATCCCCGACCAGTCGTGACCGGGCGCTCCGACCTGCCAACCGACCCTCCTGGCCTGCTCCTTGGTGATGGTCACCTCGCCCTTGTCCAGGGCGGAGCGGCGGGTGCCGAGCTTGGCCAGGAACGAGTCGAGACCATGGCGGGACGTGACGAACTGCACGTACAGCGAGCTGACCTTCCAGGAGTTGGTCTCGTAGAAGGCGACCTTCTTGGAGTACGGCGGCACCGGCACGTCGTATATGCGCCGCTGCACCCGGGTCGGGTAGCCCGCGCTGAGGCCCTTGGCCGACGCCGCCTCCGCCTTGTCCTCACCGCCGTTGCGGCTCTGGAGGGCGGAGATCACCAGATAGCCCGCCGGGATCGCGATCAGCAGGAAGACGACCACGGCCTTGAGCCAGCGGCGGGGCGGACGGCCGCCACCGGGCACGGGCCCACCGGACGTGGGCCCGCCAGGTGTGGGCCCGCCGGACGTGGGGCCGCCAGGTGTGGGTCCGCCGGGGCGCATACCGTCGGCCGGGGGCATCGCGGCGCCGGGCCGCTGGTCGGCGGCGGTCATTCGCGGCCTGCCTGGCCGCGCGGCGCCAGCCGCAGCGGGGAGGAGGACCCGGCGCGCTCGTACCGCTCGACGCGGCGGCGGTTGGCGCGGCGGAAGCGGCGGGCGACCAGCCGGGCGAGGTCGGCGGCGCCGACCATCCCGGCCTCGGGGCCCAGCTGCGCCTTGACGATCCGGGCCTCCGGCCGGTAGCCGCGGCCGGTGAGGGTGCGCCGGAAGGCGTTCCGGGCGGGGTCGATCAGCAGATCGTCGGCGGCGCTGACGCCTCCGCCGATGACGAAGCAGGAGGGGTCGAGGGCGGCGGCGAGATTGGCGATGCCGACGCCGAGCCACTGGCCGATGTCCTGGAGCAGCTCGACGCACATGGCGTCGCCCTGGCGGGCCAGCTCGGTGATCAGCGGCCCGGTGATCTCCTGGATGTTGCCGCCGACCCGGTCGTTGATCCCGTAGGCCACCGGCGATTCGGCGGCGGCCAGTTCACGGGCCTCGCGGACCAGGGCGTTGCCGGAGCTGTACTGCTCCCAGCAGCCGCGGTTGCCGCACGGGCAGCGGTGGCCGGCCGGGACGACCTGCATATGGCCGAACTCCCCGGCGACCCCGTACTTGCCGCGCTTGACCCGGCCGTCCTCCAGGATCGCGCCGCCGATCCCGGTGCCGAGAGTGATCATGACGAGATGGTCCTCGCCGCGTCCGGCGCCGAACCGCCACTCCGCCCACGCGGCGGCGTTGGCGTCGTTGTCGACCAGGACCGGGACGGCGAGCCGCTCGGCGAGCCGGTCGCGCAGCGGTTCATTGCGCCAGGACAGGTGCGGGGCGAACAGCACGCGGTTGCGGTCGGCGTCCACCCAGCCCGCGGCGCCGATGCCCACGGCGTGCACATCGTGCCGGTCGGAGAGGTCCAGCACCAGCTCGGTGATGGTGTCCTCGACGACCTTGGGGCTCTTGGACTTGTCCGGCGTCTCGGTGCGCAGCTTCTCGAGGATGTTGCCGTCGGCGTCGACGACCCCGGCCATCACCTTGGTGCCGCCGATGTCGATGCCGACCGTGGGCACCCGGGGCGCGCTGAGATGCGAGCGGCGCTCACGGGTGCCGACGGTCCGCAGCACGGTGGCCCGGGCCGAGCCCCGGTGCACTCGTTCGCGGTAGATACTCATCAGCCGGCCCCCTCGCCGGTGTGGGGGGTGCGGTCGCTGCGGGTACGTGCTCGCAAGAGTTCGTCGTCCCTGCGGGGGTCTCAGGAGGCCGCGGGGGGCCTCGGCTGCGTCGGTCGTGGCGGGTGTGGCCCGCCGTGCGATTGTGCCTCACCCGCGCCTCATGCCGCATGGTGAGCCTACGGCGCGCGGCCCCCAGGAAGCACCGGAACACGGCCGACGGCCCGGCCGCTCAGCCCTTGGCGAACCCTCTCAACCCTTGGCGGCCCCTCTCAGCCCTTGACGACCCCTCTCAGCCCTTGGCGCCCCCTCCCGACAGGTCGGGGGCGGGGGTGCGGGCCAGCTCATGGCTGAGCTGCTCCAGCTCGCTGCCGCCCGCCATCTGCCGGGTGAGCTCCTCCAGGGCGATCTCGTCCTTGGCGTGGCTGCCCGCCATGGCGCCGCGCTTGAGCAGCACGAAGCGGTCGCCGACGAGATACGCGTGGTGCGGGTTGTGGGTGATGAGGACCACGCCGAGGCCCGCGTCCCGGGCGGCCGCGACGTACTTGAGCACGACGCCGGACTGCTTGACGCCCAGCGCCGCCGTGGGCTCGTCCAGGATGAGCACCTTCGCGCCGAAGTGGACGGCGCGGGCGATGGCCACGCACTGGCGCTGACCGCCGGAGAGGGTGCCGATGGGCTGGTCGACATCGCGCAGATCGATGCCCATGCGCAGCAGTTCGCGGTGGGTCGTGGTGCGCATCGCCTCCACGTCGAGGCGGCGGAGCGGGCCTCGGCCCTTGTGGATCTCCGAGCCCAGGAAGAAGTTCCGCCACACCGGCATCAGCGGGACCACGGCCAGGTCCTGGTAGACCGTGGCGATCCCGCGGTCGAGGGCCTCGCGCGGGGAGCCGAGCCGGGTCTCCTCCCCCTCGATGGCGAGGGTGCCGCCGTCGTGCTGATGCAGCCCGGCGACGATCTTGATAAGGGTGGACTTGCCCGCGCCGTTGTCCCCGAGGACGCAGGTGATCTCCCCGGCGTGCACCTCGAGGGAGACGCCCTCCAGTGCCTTGACGTTGCCGTAGTACTTGCTGATGTCGCTGAGTGCGACCAGGGCCGCCCGCGACGCCGGAGATGTCGGGGATGCCTTGGATGCCTGGGACGTGCTCATTTGCTCTCCTCCGCCCGCTTGCGGACCCACCAGTTGAGCAGCGTGGCGAGCAGCAGCATCGCCCCGAGGAAGAACTTGAACCAGTCGGCGCCCCACTGGGCGTAGACGATGCCCTTGTTGGTCATGCCGAAGATGAACGCGCCGACGGCCGCGCCGGCCGCCGAGCCGTAGCCGCCGGTCAGCAGACAGCCGCCGATGACGGCCGCGATGATGTAGAGCAGCTCATTGCCCACGCCCTCGCCGGACTGGACGACGTCGTAGTTGAACAGCAGATGCTGGCCGGAGATCCAGGCGGCCAGCGCGACACCCAGATAAAGGCCGATCTTGGTGCGCTCCACGGGCACACCGACCGCGCGGGCCGCCTCCTTGGCGCCGCCCACCGCGAAGATCCAGTTCCCGGCGCGGGTGCGCAGCAGGATCCAGGTGGCGAGCGCGATCAGGGCGAACCACCACAGGACGGTGATCTGCACTTCGACGTCCCCGATGGTCAGATGCGAGGCGAAGACCTTACGGGCGGAGGGGAAGCCCTCCATGTCGGAGATGCTCTTGGTGGAGACGGTGTCGCTGATCAGCTTGGTGAAGCCGAGGTTGCAGCCCTGGAGGATCAGGAAGGTGCCGAGGGTGATGATGAAGCTCGGCAGATTGGTGCGGACCAGCAGATAGCCGTTGAAGAACCCGATCGCGAGGGTGGCCAGCAGGGACACCCCGACCCCGACCCACACGTTCGCCGTCATCTGGTACGAGAACATCGAGGAGATCAGCGCCGAGCTGGTCACCAGGACCCCGGTCGACAGATCGAACTCCCCGCCGATCATCAGCAGCGCCACCGGCACCGCCATGATCCCGATGGTCGAGGAGGCGTACAGCACGGTGCTGAAGCTGGACCACTGGAGGAAGGCGTCGGCGACGGCCGAGAAGAAGACGAAGACGGCGACGGCGCCGACGACCGCGCCCAGCTCCGGACGGCCCACAAGCCGGCGCGGCAGCGAGCCGCGCACCGGCCGCGGGGACGAGAGCGTCTCCTCGGCGGGCGGGGCCTCCGCGCTCATCGGGTCCCCCGCTTCGTGTACGACGCGAGCTCGGCGGCGTCGTCCTTGGTGATGATCTGCGGACCGGTCAGCACCGGCCTGCCGCCACCGAGCACATCGGCGTTGTAGCGGTTGAGCCACAGCAGATCCACGGCCTCGTAGCCCTGGAGATACGGCTGCTGGTCCACGGCGAAGCCGAGCGTGCCGTCCTGGAGCGCGGCGGCGACCTTGGCGTTGAGGTCGAAGGTGTCGATCTCGGCCTTGCTGCCCGCCTGGTCGGCGGCCTTGGCGGCGGTGTCCGCGAACGGCGCGCCCAGGGTCAGCACGGTGTCGATGCCCTTGTCCGACTGGAGCTTGGCCTCGATCGAGGACTGCACATCGGGCATGTTGGTGCCCTCGACGTAGATCTTCTCCATCTTGCCGTCGAAGGTCTTGGCCGCGCCGTCACAGCGCTGCTCCAGGCCCACGTTGCCCTGCTCATGGATCACGCACAGCGCCTTCTCGCGGCCCCGCTTGTTGAGCTCGTCGCCGACGGCCTCGCCCGCGATGGTCTCGTCCTGGCCGACGTGGGTGAGCGCGCCGAACGCCTTGGACACCTCGGAGCCGGAGTTGACGGTGATCACCGGTATCCCGGCCTTCTGGGCCTTCTTCATCACGGACTTCATGGCGTCGGGCTTGGCGAGGGTGACGATCAGGCCGTCGACCTTCTGATCGAGGTAGGACTGGACCAGCTGGGCCTGCTCCTTGCCCTCCTCGTTGTGGGCGTAGAGGAACTTGATGTTGTCCTTGACCGCGGCCTGCTTGGCGCCGCTCTGCACGATGTCCCAGAAGGTGTCCCCGTCTCCGGAGTGGGTGACCATCGCGAACGTCCACTTCGGGGTGTTGACCGCCGCCCGTCCCCCGGCGGCCGCCTCCCGGGCGGCCCGCTCCTCGGCCCGCTTGCCGCCCGTATCGCTGCAGCCCGCCAACGCCGTACCCAGCACCGCCGCGAGCACGGCGGCGGTCATAGCGCGTGCCCCTCTCCGCACCGTCGCCACGAAGACCCGCCCTTCTCACTGTGTGTTCGTCCCGCTGTCACCTTCGCGGCCGGGCACCGCATGATCGGTCCCGGCCGCCGCCCAAGTATCCGTCACCGGTCATCGCCGGGGCTGCCGGGGTGGGCGGGGGCCCGGCGCCCGTACGGCTTGAGGACTTGTAGCCGGGGACGCGGGACACGTCAAGGACAAATGGCGCGGCACAAGGGGTGCGGCAGCGCTCAGGGGCGTACGAGCAGCTGGAACTCGAAGGCGTAGCGCGAGGCCCGGTAGGTGTGCGAGCCGAACTCCACGGCCCGGCCGGTGTCGTCGAAGGTCGTGCGCTCCATGGTCAGCAGCGGCGCGCCCTCCGGCTCCCCGAGCTGCTCCCCCTCCTCGGCGGTGGCCGCGCGGGCGCCGACCGCCTGGCGGGCGCTGTGCAGGGTGATCCCGGCCGAGCGCATCAGCCGGTAGAGCCCGGTGTCCTCCAGCTCGGCGCTGTCCAGCTTGAGCAGGCCCACCGGGAGGTGGTTGCGCAGATGGGCCATGGGCTCGCCGTGCGCCAGCCGCAGCCGCTCGATCAGCACCACCTCTTCGCCCTCGGCGACGCCGAGCGCGGCGGCGACCTGGGCGGTCGCGGGCTCGGTGGTGTTCCGCAGCACCTGGGTGGCGGGGCGCTGACCGGCCGCCTCCAGGTCGTCGTAGAGGCTGCTCAGCTCCAGCGGGCGCTTGACCTGACTGTGCACGACCTGGGTGCCCACGCCCCGGCGGCGCACCAGCAGCCCCTTGTCGACCAGCGACGAGATGGCCTGCCGGACGGTGGGGCGGGACAGCCCGAGCCGCCCGGCCAGCTCGATCTCATTGCCCAGCAGGCTCCCGGGCGCCAGCCGCCCCTGCTCGATCGCCGCCTCGAGCTGCTGGGACAGCTGGAAGTACAGCGGGACCGGACTGCTGCGGTCGACGCTGAGCTGAAGCGCCTCCGCCCCGCCCGAAGCGTCTTCTTCCTCCATAGCCACGGGCCGAGGGTATCCGGATGAGCACATGACGGGAAGTCGTGAAGTTCTGTTGTCAGGACAAACTACGCACAGGTGATCAGTCGGAACCGGCAACCCTGCCAGCCGTCACGGCCACGGCCGCCCACCACCGTCCGGCCCCAGCCAGCACCGGGAGCCGTGCCCCGGCCCGACCTGGTCCTCGGGCGGACGCCGCGCACAGGCGTCCATCGCGAACGGACAGCGCGGCCGGAAGCGGCAGCCGTCCCCGGCCACCACCTCGCGCGGCCCGCGCCCGCTCCCGGCCCGCCCCGGAGCTGGGCGCGGCGGCGGCCAGGAGCTGGGTGTAGGGGTGGCGCGGGGCCAGGATCACCTCGTCGCTGGGGCCGCGCTCCACGATCTCGCCGCGGTACATCACCATCACCTCGGACGAGAAGTGCCGGGCGGTGGCCAGATCGTGGGTGACGTAGAGCAGCGCCAGCCCCCGCTCCTCCTTGAGCCGGTCCAGCAGCCCCAGGATCTCCAGCCGGATCGACACATCCAGCATCGACACCGGCTCGTCGGCCAGCAGCACCTCCGGCCCCGGGGCCAGCGCGCGGGCGATCGCGACCCGCTGCCGCTGCCCGCCGGACAGCTCATGCGGCCGCTTGTCCGCCATATCGTCGGCGGGCGTCAGATTCACCGACCGCAGCAGCTCCGCCACCTTCGCCGCCACATCCGCCCCACGCCGCGCCCGCTCGTTGACCAGCAGCGGACGGCGCAGATGGTGGCCGACGGTATGGGCGGGGTTGAGCAAGGCGAACGGATCCTGGAACACCATCTGCACCGCCCCGCGGTACGCCGCGCCGCGGGTGCGCCACGCCCCGCCCAGCCGGATCTCGCCGCCGGTGGGCGCCACCAGCCGGGCCAGCGCCCGCACCACGGTCGACTTCCCGCTCCCGGACTCCCCCACCAACGCGATGGTCCGCCCCGCCGCCGGCGAGAACGAGACGTGGTCCACGGCCCGGAAGGAGCGGCGTCCGCGCTGGGGGTAGTCGACGGTCAGGTCCGTCACGTCGAGCACGGTCACGGCTTGCGCCCTCTCTGCCGGGGTACGACGGGGCCCGGCGCGTCGGTGGGTACGGCAGCGCCCGGCGCGTCAGCTGGGGCTACGAGATGGCAGGCGGCCGCGCCCGCCGGGGCCACCGGCAGCGGCCGGGGCGGGTCGGTGAAGCAGCGGGCGTACGCGTGGTCGCAGCGCGCCGCGAAGGGGCAGCCGGGCAGGTCCTCGCGGAGGTCCGGCGGGGAGCCGGGGATACCGCGCAGCTCGCGGCGCTCCCCCGCCAGGTCGGGGAAGGAGCGCAGCAGGCCCTGGGTGTACGGATGGGCTGGGCCATCAAAGGGGCCTCGCTTCGCGAGTCCGGCAAGGGTGGTGGTGGGAGACGGGCGGGCAATGCGCTCGGCGGGGCCGTGTTCCACGATCGCGCCCGCGTACATCACCGCCAGCCGGTCGCTGATCTCCAGCAGCAGCGACAGATCGTGGGTGATGAAGACGACGCTGAAGCCCAGCTCGTCGCGGAGCCGCTGCACCTCGTCCAGGATCTCGCGCTGCACCACGACGTCGAGGGCCGTCGTGGGCTCGTCCATGATCACGATTTCCGGTTCGAGCGCGAGGGCCATGGCGATGACGACGCGCTGGCGCATCCCGCCGGACAGCTCGTACGGATAGGCGCGACCCGGGCCGGGTCGATGCCGACCATGTCCAGCAGGGCGCGGGCGCGCTCATAGCGTTCGGGGCGGCGCATCGCGGGCCGGTGGGCGCGGAGGATGTCGTCGAACTGCCGGCCCACCGTGGTCACCGGGTTGAGCGCGTTCATGGCGCTCTGGAAGACGATGGAGAGCGTGGACCAGCGGAAGGCGCGCAGGGCGTCGCCCTCAAGCGCCAGCACATCGGTCCCGGTGCCGTCGCGGCCGTAGTGGATCACCCGTCCCCCGGTGAGCCGCGCGGGCGGGCGCAGCATCCGGCCCACCGCGTACGCGAGCGTGGACTTGCCGCAGCCGGACTCCCCCACGATGCCGAGCAGTTCGCCCCGGCGCAGGTCGAAGCCGACGTCGCGGACGGCCCGGGTGGGGCGGGGCCCGTCGTACACCACGTCGAGGTGCTCGGCGCGCAGCACCAGGTCATCGGTCATCGGGTGCCCCTCAGCCGTGGGTCGAGGACCTCGTCGAGGCCGAAGCCGATCAGTGACAGCGCCGTGCCGAGCACGGCGATGCACAGGCCCGGCGGGATGAACCACCACCACGCGCCGCCGGTCAGCGCCTCCGCGTTCTGCGCGAAGTAGAGCATCGTGCCCCAGGTGAGGGTGGATGGGTCGGCGAGGCCGAGGAAGGCCAGCCCGGCCTGGGTGAGGATCGCGAAGATCACCGCGAAGATGAACTGCGAGACGATGATGGCCAGTTCATTGGGGAGGATCTCCACCAGTACGATCCGCCACCGCTTCTCGCCGTAGACCCGCGCCGCCAGGACGTAGTCGCGGGTGCGCAGCGACAGCGTCTGGGCGCGCAGCACCCGGGCGGAGGCTGCCCAGCTGGTGAGGGCGATGACGAGGATGGTGGCCCAGGAGCCGTCGCCCTTGACGTACGCGGAGACCACGATCACCAGCGGCAGGCTGGGGATCACCAGGAGGACGTTGCTGATCAGGGAGAACGTCTCGTCCGCGAGCCCGCCGAGGAAGCCGCCGCCGATGCCGATGACGATGGAGACGGCGGTGGCGAGCAGCGCGGCGGCGCCGCCGATCAGCAGGGTGCCCCGGGCGGAGACCACCAGCTGGGCGAAGACGTCCTGTCCGGTCTGGGTGGTGCCCAGCCAGTGCGCCCCGGAGGGGCCCACGCCCAGGTCCTGGCTGAAGCGGTCGGGGTCGGCCACCAGCCACGGGCCGAGCACGGCGGTGAGGACGAAGGCGGTGAGCACGGCGAGCCCGGCGGTGAAGCGGCGGGAGCGCAGCGCGGGGCGCGGCCGGCCGCGGCCGGTGGCGGCCGGGCGGGGCGGGGTGGCGATGGCGGTTATCGGGCCTGCCTGGTGCGGGGGTCGACGAGGCCGTACACCAGGTCCACCAGGAAGTTGGCGGCGAGCACGGCGAAGGTGATGACGAGGAAGACGGCCTGCATCAACGGCCTGCATCAGCGGATAGTCGGTGTTCTGGACGGCCTGGAGCAGGGTGAAGCCCATGCCCGGATAGGAGAAGACGATCTCCATGACGAGCGATCCGCTGACGATGAAGCCCAGCGAGATGGCGAATCCGGCGACCGACGGCAGCACGGCGTTGCGCGCCGCGTAGCCGACCATGACGGTGCGCGGGGGCAGCCCCTTGGCCTCGGCGGCGGTGACATGGTCCTCGGCGAGGGTGGCGACCATCATGTTGCGCATCCCCAGCATCCAGCCGCCGACCGAGCTGAGCACGATGGTGGCGGCGGGCAACACCGCGTGTTCGGCGGCGGAGAAGAGGAAGGCGCCGTTCCAGCCCATGTCGAGGGTCTCGTCGTAGCCGCCGCCGAGCGGCAGCACACCCCACACCTGGCTGAAGAGGTAGAGCAGCAGCAGCGCCAGCCAGAAGTACGGGATGGCGGCGAGGAAGGTGGTGGAGGGGACGAGGGAGTCGAACCAGCCGCCGCGCCGCCAGCCGGCCAGGGTGCCGAGGGTGATGCCGAGGACGACGCTGATGAGGGTGGCGCCGCCGACCAGGACGAGGGTCCAGGGGACGGCGTCGTCGAGCACATCGGTGACCGGGCTCGGGAAGTACGTGACGGAGAGCCCGAACTCGCCATGGGCGAGCGCCTTCAGATACTCCCCGTACTGGATCAGCAGATTGCCGTGGCCGAGGCCGAGCATATTGGCCAGGGCCTCCTCCTGACCCGGCTGTACGGGTCCGGACTGGGCCATGCGGGCGAGCATCAGCTGCACCGGGTCGCCCGGGATGAGCCGGGGCAGAAAGAAGTTGACGGTGATCGCCATCCATCCGGCGATGGCGTAGAAGCCCAGCTTGCGCAGGACGTAGCGCACGCGGTCGCCTCGCTCCGTACGGGGTGCGGGTGCTGCGGCTCGCGGACGCCGTCCGCTGAGCGCTCCGCTGGAAGTGTCGCGATGCGTCGTCGGCCAACTGCGACGCCGTCGTGGCTGGTCGCCCACGCGGCGGAGCCGCACATCGACACAGCCGCGGCGGAGCCGCACATCGACACAGCCCCGCGCCCCTTCGGGGCGCACCCGAACCGCACCGGAGTTCAGGCCGCTTAGCCGCCGCCCGTCGGCGTCACGCGCCCGCCTGCTCGCGCAGCCGGGCGGCGGACCGGGCCAGCCGTATGGCGCCGACCACGGGCAGGGTGAGCGCTATCAGCAGGGAGGCCACGAACGCGGGGGCGCTGATCCCGTCGAACGCCAGGGAGAACGCCACCGCCAGCATCGGCACCGTCGCCAGGGGCGACAGGACGAACAGCGTGGCCTGCCGCTTCTCACGCCGCGCCCATGGCGCGGACCGCCACAGCCGGACGAGCGCGCCGAGGGCGGCGACCAGCCCCAGGGGTATGCCCACGCCCGGGACCAGGCACAGCGGTACGGGCAGCACGGCGAGGCCGAGCGTCACCCAGGTGGCACCGGCGTCCTCCGGCTCGGGCGGAATGCTGCCGGACTCCTCGGCCAGCGCGTCCGCCGCGATCTCCTCCGGGGTTCCGATCCAGTCGAGCACCTGCCGCACCCGCTCATCTCCGATCGCGGAATCACCGTCCCCGGCGGCATCCTCGGCGAGGTCGTCCGCGAGCGCCGCCGCGATCTCCTCCCTCAGGTCCTCGAGCAGCTCCTCCCGCCACGCGGCGGGAAGCGCCGCGGTCCGCCGCTCGACCGAGGACAGAAAGGTCCGCACGAGGGGGTGGCTGAGGGGGCTGCTCATGTCGTCTCTCCGGGGGCGAGGAAACGGTCACCGGTCCAGGGCATTACAACCGGCATCCGTCAGCGTGTAGCACCCGCACGAGGGCCGCGCCCGGATTCGCGCAAATGCGCATCCTGCTGTGTTCGACAGGCTAGTGGGCCAGGCTAATAGGCCGCCGCCTCCCCCGCGCCACGGGTCATGACCCGGTCCAGTTCGGTCCCGGTGAGCCCGTCGGGCAGCGGGGCGGTGTCGGGGCGGGCGCGCAGGCCGTCCAGGACGAGCGCGGCGATACGGCGGGCGGCGCGCCCCCAGGCCTCGGGCGGGAGTTGGGCGTGGGCGAGTATCGCGCCGGTGACGACGAGGTCGGCGGCGGTGGCGTCGGGGCGGATCGAGCCGTCGCCGACACCTCGCTTCAGGACCGCGGCCAGCGACCGGGAGATCCGCGAACCGAGGGGGTCGGCCCCGTCCGCCAGGAGCGGGCCGGGCGCGCCGAGCAGCGGCAGGGCGAGATGGTGCCGTTCGGCGAGCAGCCCGCGCAGGAAACCGGCCAGCGCGTCCAGCGGCGGTGCCGCGCTGTCCTCGGCCTCCTGGGCGAGGGCGGCCACGAGTTCGTAGGAGCGGCGCACAACGGCCGCGTACAGCTCCTCGCGGTCGGCGAAGTTCCGGTACAGCGTGGCGATGCCGACCCCGGCCTCGCGCGCCACCACGTCCAGCGGCACGGCGGGCCCGTCGCGGAGCAGGACCCGCTCGGCCGCGTCGAGGAGGGCGGCGCGGTTGGCGACGGCGTCCGAGCGGCGGCGCGCGGGCTGGGCGGGACTCATGAGGCCATCTTCCCGCTCCGGGCCCGGTGGAAGGGCGACGGACGCGAGAGTCGTACGGCGATGCCCAGATTTTCGGCCGCTCTGCCGCTCTCGGGTCCGGCGCCGCGTCACCGCGTCATCATCGCTTCATCCACTCATCCTCGTACTTCTTGTACGTACCGTCATGGGTGGCCAGATGGACCCACTGGTCGACGTACTCCTTGAACTGGGCGTCACCGCGCGGCAGTACGTACGCCTTCTCGGAGAAGGAGAACGGCTCGTCCGGGTGGACCGCGCACAGCTCCGGGTGGATCGCGGACTGATAGCGGGTCTCGCTGGCGTCCGTCATCATCACATCGGCGCGGCCCGCGATGATCTCGTCGAAGATCGTGGTGTTGTCCGGATGGACGGTGAGGGTGGCCTGTTTGATATGGGCTCGGGCGAACTGCTCGTTGGTGCCGCCCGGGTTGACCACGACCCGTACGCCGGACTGATCGATCTCCTCCAGCGTCCGGTACTTGTCCTTGTCCGCACAGCGCACGATCGGCGTCTTGCCGTCGGTGAGGTACGGCTCGCTGAAGGACGCCTTACGGGCGCGGGCCAGGGTCACCGACACCCCGCCCATGCCCACGTCACAGCGCCCGGCGACAAGGTCGTCCACCAGGGTGGCCCAGGTGGTGGGCACGTACTTCGGTTTGGCGTCCAGGCTCTTGGCGAGGTCCCCGGCCATCTTGATGTCGATGCCGGTGTAGGCGCCGGACTTGGGGTCGCGATGGCTGAAGGGCCGGTAGTCGCCGGTGGTGCACACCCGCAGCACCCCGCGCTCGGGCACCCGGTCCAGCAGGGTGCCGCGCTGCTGCCGGGCGCGCTCGGCGGCGTTCACCCGCGCCGACTCGGACTTCCGCTCGGGCTTTGAGGTCGTACCAACGGCCAACGCCGAACCGGCGGCGAGGGCGGCGAGCACGGCGGCGAGGGCGGACAGCGTGACGGTACGTCTCACGGCACCTCCTGGGCGCGGGCGGGCGGCATGATCACAGCGCGCTCAGGGTGGCAGAAGTCCCGGCCCACGGGAAGCCGTTGACCGCCGGATGAGATGCGCGGGAGTCGTGTACCGCCGTCAGTACGGCTCGTGCGGCGAGTCCAGCGGGGGCGCCACATCCGCGAGGCGGGCCAGCAGTTCGGCGGCGCGCTTGCCCACGGTGTCCCGGTCGCCCTCGGACAGCGCCGAGCCCATTCCGCACGCGACGGCCCCGGCCGCGATCCAGTCCGGGGCCTCCGCCAGGGTCACCCCGCCGGTGGGGACCACGGCGGCCTGCGGCAGCGCGGCCCGTACGTCGCTGACCCATCTGGGCCCGTAGGCGGAGGCGGGGAAGAGCTTCAGGGCGTCCGCGCCCAGCTCCATCGCGCGCACCGCCTCGGTGGGCGTGGCCACGCCGGGGAAGACCGGCAGACCGTAGCGGTGGCCGGTGCGGATGACCTCTTGGTCCAGGCTCGGCGAGACGAGGAAGCGGGCGCCCGCGTCCACCGCCATCCGGGCCGAGGCGCCATCGAGCACCGTGCCCGCGCCGATCACCGCGTCGTCGCCGACCTCCCGGATCAGGGTGGTGACCGCCTCCAGTGCGAAGGGCGTGGTCAGCGAGATCTCCAGGCTGGTGATACCGGCGGAGAGCAGGCTGTCCGCCGTGGCGTGGGCGTGGTCGTAGCTGTCGCTACGGACGATGGCGAGGACGCGCTGCGCGAGCGCGGCCCGGGTGATCTCCCAGCGGTACACGGCGGTCGCCGCCTTTCCTCTCCCAGGTGCTGCTGGCGATGCCGCCCCGGATTGCCTCCGGGATATGCGGCGGTTTCGGTGTGCGGTGGACGATACGCGGTGCTGTACTGCGCTTGGTGGATCGGTATCTGGTTGTCCGCCTTGCCGGTGCTGCTCTGTGTTGTTGTGATGTGCGCGGCCCCCGCGCTCTCCGGGCGGGCCGTGGGTGCCGTGGTCGGCTCAGCGATATACCGCGTCCCCGCCCTTGGACAGCTCGGCGAGCGCCCGGTCCCGCGCGGCGGCGGTGGGCAGCCCGTCCGTATCGGTGGCGGCCTGGACGACCAGGGCGGCCACACACGCCGCCTCGGCGAGCGCCTGGTCCTCGTGCAGCCCGCGCAGCCGCGCCGACAGATAGCCGGCCGCGAAGCCGTCACCGGCGCCGATCGGGTCGACGACCGGCACCGCGTGGGGCGACTGGTCCCAGCCGCCGTCCGCGGTGAGGACGGTCGAGGAGTGGTCGGCGCGCTTGATCACGACCTCGTCGGCCCCGCCGCGCAGCAGCTCCCGCGCGGCCTCGTCGGCGGGTTGGGCCGTGAGCAGCTCCAACTCCTCCTCCCCCGCGAGGACGATATCGGCTTCGCGCAGCAACGGGCCCGCCGTCTGGGCCCACTGCGCCGCGCCGCCCAGCTTGTGACGTACGTTCGGATCGAAGGACACCTTGGCCCCGGCCTCACGGGCCAGCTCCACCAGGCGGCGGCTCGCGGCCGCCGCGGTCGGCGAGAGCATGGGCGTGATCCCGGACAGATGCAGCAGTTGGGCGCCTTCGAGAGCCTCGGGGCGTATCTGCTCGGGCGTCAGGCGGGAGGCGGCCGAACCCATGCGGTAGTACTGCACATCGATGGCGCGGTACGCGTGACTGTCCCTCATCAGCAGCCCGGTGGGGGCGTGGTCGTCCACGATCGCGTGGGCGACGTCCACACAGTCGGCGCGCAGCTCGCGCAGCACCGCCTCCCCCGCGGGGTCGGCGCCGACCCGGCCGAGCCAGCGCACACCGTGGCCGAGCCGGGCGAGGCCCACGGCCACATTGGATTCGGCTCCCGCCACCGACCTGCGGAAATGCACGGCCCGGTCCAGCGGAACCCCGGGCTCGGCGAGCAGCAGGAGCATTGCCTCCCCGCACGTGACCACTTCCGGACCCTTCGCCACCATGCCTCCCCGCACATCCGCTGCTACCGAGACGGTATCGGGAAGCAACGACAATGGCCCGCGCGGGGTTCCCGGGGCCCGCGGCCGATACGGGGCGGCGGCGGGCGCGGAGGGCGGACCCGGGACGGGGCGGGACCGGGCGAGGGCGGGCGGGACCGGCCGGGGCGGCCGGGCACAGCACCGCGGGCGCCGCCCCCCCCGGGGGGGCCGCGCCCCCGGGCGCGGGGGGGGGGGGGGTACGGGGGGGGCGGCGCCCGCCCCCGCGCACCCCCGGGACCCCCCGC
>NZ_JBHYVB010000123.1:0-8438 GCF_042750115.1 Streptomyces sp. NPDC059455 | reverse complement strand
CCGGCCTGACCGAGTTCACCGGCTACCTCCACACCGAGGGCGAGTCCACCGTCGTGGGCCCGGGGGGGGGCGGGGGGGGCACCCCCCGGGGGCCGGGGCCCCCTGGGGGTCACCGGGGCCGCGGTCGCGGGGGGTGGCGGTCTTCGGTGGTCCGCGTCAGCAGCCGCGGTCCACCAGGTCGAACGAGGCGTAGTGGTCCGCGGTGTAGTAGTCCTCGTCCGTCTGCTTACCGGTGACGATGCGTCGGGCGCCACGGTCGTCGGAGCCCGGG
This sequence comes from Streptomyces sp. NPDC059455, assembly GCF_042750115.1. Classification (NCBI taxonomy): domain Bacteria; kingdom Bacillati; phylum Actinomycetota; class Actinomycetes; order Kitasatosporales; family Streptomycetaceae; genus Streptomyces; species Streptomyces sp. NPDC059455. The sequence goes on along the minus strand of NZ_JBHYVB010000123.1, from coordinate 8,167 downwards.
GTGATCACGGTGTACTCGTGGTAGTAGCCGGAGGACTGGGACGGAAGGACGCCTTCACGGTTCTGGAAGACGGTGTCGTCCTGCGGGAACGGGTAGGGGCCGCCCTTCTCGATCAGGTCCAGGGTGTCATGGGCCTGGGAGGGCAGATCCGAGTAGCAGATATCGCCAACGGCGGCGATGACCTGCGACGACGCAACGGTCTGCGATGCCGCCGGGGTGACGGCGGTGGCCGCGGTGGCCGCGCCGCCTATGAGCAGCGTCGAGACGAGGGCGCCGAGGGCACCGATGCGGGCGATCCGTGGGGGGATTGTCATAGACATAGCATGACGCGCGTAGACGCTGTCGTGTCAATGCCAAGTGACGGCCGTTCTCCGGGAGTTCACAAGAGCTGCGCGAAGGGGCAGAAGAGGTAACGAAAGCGCAACCTCTCGCCTTTCTTGCCTCTGAGGCAAACTTTTTGCCTCAGAGGTCAAGGGCTGGCTATACCGGAGATATGAACCCGCTCCCCCACGGGCCCGCCGAGTGGCCCACGGGCGGACCGGCCGACGGTGCCCCCGGCGGACCGTCCGCCGAGCTGCCCACTGTCGCTCCCCGCCTGCGTGACCTGCGGCGACGCAGCGGTCTGACGCTCGAGGCCGCCGCCCATCGCGTCGGGCTCTCCCCCGCGCACCTGTCCCGGCTGGAGACGGGCCGCCGCCAGCCCTCGCTGCCGATGCTGCTGGCCCTGGCCCGTACCTACGGAACAACGGTATCCGACCTGCTGGGCGAGGTGCCCGCGGAACGGGACCCGGTCGTACGGGCCGACCGCATGGAGGCGCAGGAGGCGGGCGGCTGGACCTACTGGCAGGCCGGCGGCTCCGGCCGGGCCATGCAGGCGCTGCGGCTGCACGTACCCGAGCGCTCCGCCGCCCAGGAGGACCTGGTGCGGGTCCACCCCGGCGAGGAGTGGCTCTACGTCCTGGGGGGCCGGCTGCGGCTGACGCTCGGCGAGACCGTACACGCCCTCTCCGCGGGCGACGCGGCCCACTTCGACTCGCTCACCCCGCACCGCATCGCCGCCGCCTCGCCCGGCGGCGTGGATCTGCTCTTCGTCCACACGCTGCTGCAGAGCGGCGCGGCCGAGCTGTGCCTCGGCGACGCCGCTCGCCGAGGAAGGCCCGGTACGCCATGAAGGACGGGAACGACATGAGTGCGACGGATGCCCCGATGAACCCCGCGACGCCGGCCCGGACCGGCCCGAACGAGGAGGACCGGGCACCGATGAGCTTCACGGTCCGGGTCTTCATCTACCTCGTGGGCGTCCACTTCATCGCCGCTTTCCTCTTCTTCCTCTTCTACGTGGCGGGCGGGTAAGAGGCGGTGTCCCGGGGGCGCGGGGCGCGGGCCCCTCGTCACCCCGCGTGGGTGGAGAACATCCCGCCCGTCGGCCCCTGCTTGTCGCCGCCCTGCGCCTTCTTCAGGGCGTTCGCCAGGCCCTCGATGGTGAGCGACTGGAGGATCACCCGGCCATTGCCCTCCAGCGTGGCCAGCGACAGCCCCTCACCGCCGAAGACCGCGTTCATCAGCCCCTGACGGTTGAGCCCGCCGATGCGCTCCACGCCGTACTGGATGCCTTCCTCGAAGGCCACGATGCAGCCCGTGTCGACCTCGATCCGGCCGCCGAAATCGGCCGGGTTGAGATCGATGAAGTTGCCCGCACCACAGATGATCACGGTGCCGTGCCCGGTGAACTCCTCCAGGATGAACCCCTCACCGCCACTGCGCCCGGTCTTCCCGCCCTGGAAGGCGATCCCGAACTCCACGGTGGACTCGGCCGCCACGAAGGCGTCCTTCTCCGCGAACCACGCTCGCGTCCCGTCCAGCTCCAGCGCCCGCATCTCACCGGGCAGCACCCCCGCGAAGCCGACGGTGCCCTCGCCACCAGTGGCGGAGAAGTACTGGAACGCCAGCGACTCCCCCGCCAGCGCCCGCTGCCCCACCTGCATGGCGGTGCCCATGGCCTGGCGCAGCATCCCGCCCATGCCACCGCCGCCCGCGCCGCTGCCGCCATTGCCCCCGGCGGCCTGACCGCCGCCCCCGCCGCCCCCGCCGGGCCCGGACAGCCGGGTCTCCATCGTCACGTTCGACGTCTTGAACAGGAACTTTCCGGCCTCGCAGTAGACGGTCTGCCCGGGGTGGAGGGTGCAGACCGCCATCTGCATGGCGTTGCCGACGATCTCTTGCCGCAGGGTCACAGCCGCTCTCCTCGAGGTTCACATCAGGTGGTGTCAGGTGGTGCCATAACCAGACATCCGGGTCAACGTTCGACCCGGACCACCAGGTTCCGTGAGCTTGGCACAATGCCGGTCGTGATCCGGCCCCGGGTCGGTCCCGAAGGTCGGCCCCGAAGGGAGCATGGCGATGAACACAAGCGCCGCGACGACCGCCCGCACGATGTGGGCCCTCTACGAGCCGATCCACGCGGTCGCGTACTTCGCCCCGGAGGCCCGTGCCGCGTACGAGAACGCCGGGCTCCGCGGCTTCTGGCGCGGCTACTTCGCGGGCCGTGCCGCGCCTCTCGGACCGGTCGGGCCGGAGCCCGTCGTGGCGTCCTTCTTCACCTTCGCCCCCGCGATGGTGGCCCGCGCCCTGCCCGACATCTGGTCCCTGACCACTCCCGAGCGCGCCCTGGAGCTCCGCCGCGCGGGCGCCGCGGCCGCCCTCACCCGGCTGCTCGCCGGGCACGAGCGCGAGGTCGAGCGTGCCGCCGAGGCCCTGGTCCCCCGCGCGGCGGGCCTGGACGGCTCCGGCCGGGTGCTGGCCGCCGCGAACGGCGCACTGGACTTTCCCGACAAACCGGTCGAGCGGCTGTGGCACGCGGCGACCCTGCTGCGCGAGCACCGCGGCGACGGCCATGTCGCGGCCCTCGTCGCCGCCGGTCTCGACGGCTGCGAAGCCCTCGTCCTCCGTTCCGCCGTGGACGTCCCCCGCACCGAGCTCCAGCCCCACCGCGGCTGGACCGACCAGGAGTGGGACGCCGCCGCCCAGCGCCTGACCGACCGCGGCCTGCTCACCCCGGACGGCGCCGTGACGGAGCCCGGACGCGCACTGCTCCGCACGGCCGAGACCGCGACGAACCAAGCGGCGGAACGCCCCTGGCGCCCGCTGTCCCCCGAGCAGACGGCAACCCTGGTCCGGCTCCTCACCCCCCTCACCACCGCCTGCGCCACCGCCCTCCCCTTCCCCAACCCGATCGGGCTCCCGAAGCCGACGGGATGAGCGGTCACGCCAGGGGCGGTGCTCCGCGCGTTCCGGGCGAGGTGCCCAGCAACCTGGGCAAGCCGGCCCTTCCCCCGGCCGGGGTCGTCCGGCGGCACGGCCCACCGCGTGTATTCGAGGCGATCCGGGTCCCGCCCGGACTCCTTCGCCGTTGCGCGGACCACTTTCCACTGAGCCGTGCGTTCTTGGAGGGCCAACTCACCCCCCGGCGAAATATCCGTCTCCACACAGGCCGGCCCTGCGTGCGGCGCGACGGCTCGACCCACCAACGTGGATGGGCAGCGTCCTCGCAGCCGGCCGACCCCGGCGCCTTCGGACCGCCCAAGGATCGCGACCAGGCGATCGCCGTGCTGCGCGCCGGATCGGCGGAGGGCGCCGCCGAGAACATCGCGTACGCCGCGTTCTTCCCGCTCGGTGGCTTCAGCCCGCCGCAGTCGCGGACGCTCACCGATGTCGCTACCCGCCTCGGTGCCAGCCCGCAGCAGGCGGCTCTCGCGTGGCTGCTGCAGCGCTCGCCCTCGATGGTGCTGAACTGCGCCTCCGTCACCGCCCCGGCGCCGCGCGCGGGGTGACCGGAACGCCCGTGGTCAGTCCGCGACGCCCTGCATCGGGGCCCAGAACTCCTCGAACGACATCGTGCCGTCGCCGTCCGCGTCGAGTACGTCGATGAATCGCTGCGCCTGTTCGTCGGTGAGGTGCTCGCCGCGCAGCTCGGCGACGACCTGCTGGTATTCCTTGGCGGTTATCTGCCCGTCGGCATCGAGGTCGTATGCGTCAAAGACCTTGCGCGCCGCCGCTTTCATGTCCACCACGTGGGTTCGCCCTTCCTCGTTGGATGTTGCGCGATGCTACTGCGCATTGATCGACTGCAGCACGCCGAAGCGGGACGCGCGCCGGGCCGCCCAGATGGCTGCCAGGACAGACGACCAGACGGTGGCCGACCGTCGAAAGGCTCTCAGACAAAGCCGACGAGGCGTACGGCGAGTTGGTGAAGGTCATGTGCGCGACCGCGATCTTCGAGCCGGTCGTCAGCGGCCTCACCTCGGCGGACCGGGAACTCCCCCAAAGTTTCAGAAGGGCACGCCCGCCCGCTTGGCCACCGAGTACGTGTCGGCGACGCGCGTCCAGGCGTCGGGCGACTGGGTGGCGTGCGCATAGTTGGTCCCGTCGGCCAGCACACCGGGGAGCTTCTGAAGGTGGGAAGCCCCTTTGGACCGCATCAGGCCCGCCGACAAGAACGGTTAAGCCTGCCCACCAAGCGCGCTGCCCTGATCGATCCGGGTGATGTGATCGGCTACGACGGCGAGTGGCGCACGGTCAAGGAGGCGTCGACCACCCAGGGACCGATGGGCGGGTTGGCCATCGTGGTCACCGGGGAGGAGGGTGGCGCGGCGCGCTTCCCTGCCGGGGACGAACTCCTCCTCGGTGTACCGCCCCGCCTGCCACCACATAGGGGCGTCCCGGCCTCCCGTGCCCCACGGGGTAGTTGACTGGGCGTAAGCGGAACCGCCGTGCCGCAGGGGTCCCGGTTCCTAGGCTGATGGGAAGCCGGAATCCGCCGGGCCGTCAGGCGGCGATGGCCGGCCGGAACCGGATCGGTGCCAGAGTGGTGCGCCCAGAAAGGGGTGTGCGGAGTGAGCGCTGAGGCAGCTGCCATCAATCTCGGGCGGACGGTCGCGACCCGCGTCGTGCGGTTATGGCTCGAGCCGCGCCGGCGCGAGCAGGAGAGCCGGATGGAAATGTCCGCCCTGGTCCGGCGGCGGGTGCCGGGGCTGCGGGCGCAGCGGGGCGTGGAGCGGCAGTTCGAGCAGATCGCGGATGCGGTGGCGGCGCGGCTGGAGCCCATGTGCGGGCATGAGTTCCGCGGTCTGGAGGAGGGCGGGCGGCAGGCGGCGCTCGACGCCGTGACGGCGGCCTTCGGCCGCGCGGACCTTTCCGACGAGGCGATCCTCGGGTCCGACGCCAACCCCGCCGAGCTGGCCCGCCGGGTGCGGGCCTCCGCTCCCCCGCCCGCCGGGCTGGGCGAGGCGGCCACCCACTTCTACGAGCTGGTGCTGGCCGAGTGCTGCGACTGCTACGTGCGGATCCTGCAGCGGCTCCCGGTCTTCACCGAGCGCGGGATCGCCGAACTGCTGGGGCGGGTCGGCGAGCTCGGCCCCGAGCTGAGCCGGGTGCTGGAGCGGCTCCCCGTCAGATCGCTGTACGCGCCGCAGGGGGCGGATCAGGACGCCGCCTTCCGCAGGGAGTACCTGGAGTTCCTCAGCCGCACCCTGGACGAGGTGGAGCTGTTCAGCTTCACGGCCGGTCAGGCCCCGCGCACCAAGTTGTCCGTCGCCTACATCAGTCTGCGGGTCAGCACGGACGGAGACGGCCGGGCGGCCCGGCGGACGGCCGACGGGTCCGCCGACCGGATACGGACGGGCATCGGCGACTGGGACCGGGCCGAGCAGGAGGCGTCGGCGAGCGTACGGGTCGAGGCGGCGCTGCGGCAGTCGCCGCGCGTCCTGCTGCGCGGGGAGGCGGGCTCGGGCAAGACCACGCTGCTCAACTGGCTGGCCGTCACTGCCGCGCGGGGCGCGTTCGGCGGGGATCTGGCCGACTGGAACGGCCTGGTCCCCGTCCTCGTCAAGCTCCGTCACTACGCGAACCGCGAGCTGCCGCGCCTGGAGCAGTTGCTGGACGTCACCGCCGGGCCGCTGACCGGCCATATGCCCGCCGCCTGGGCGGACCGCCAGTTCCAGGCGGGCCGGGTGCTGCTCCTGGTGGACGGGCTGGACGAACTCGTCGCGAGCGAGCGGCGCAAGGTCCGCGACTGGCTTCGGCTCCTGCTCAGCGCCTACCCGGACACGCGCTCGGTGGTGACGACCCGGCCGACGGCCGCGCACGGCGACTGGCTCCGATCGGAGGGCTTCGCCCCGGTGGGCCTGGACCGGATGACCCCCGCCGACCTGCGCGCCTTCGTACGGCAGTGGCACCAGGCCGTACAGCTGCACTCCGGCGAGGCACCCTGCGCGCCCGAGGAACTGCCGCACTACGAGCGGGCGCTTGTGACCAGCCTCCAGGACCGGCCCCATCTGCGCGCGCTCGCCGCCAACCCGCTCCTGGCCGCCCTGCTGTGCGCGCTGCACCTGGGGCGGCGCAGCCGGCTGCCGCGCAACCGCATGGAGCTGTACCGCATCGCGCTGGAGCTGCTGGTGCAGCGCCGCGACGCGGAACGCGGGGTGCCCAGCGCCATGGACGTAACGCTGAGCCTCACCGACAAGCTGTGCCTGCTGCGCGATCTGGCGTGGCGGCTGTCGGACAACAACCGCAGCGAGATCGCCCGGGAGAAGGCGCTCGACCACGTCACGGCCAAGCTGCGGTCGATGCGCCATCTGGGGGTGGAGGGCGGACCGGTCCTGGACCATCTGGTGACCCGTTCCGGAGTGCTGCGCGCCCCGGCCGACGACCGCGTCGACTTCCTGCACCGCAGCTTCCAGGAGTATCTGGCGGGAGAGGAGGCGGCGGTCGAGGACCGCATCGGCAATCTGATCGAGCGGGCCCATCTGGACACCTGGCGGGAGACCATCATCATGGCCGCGGGCCATGCCAACCGCGGCCAGCGGGAGGAACTGGTCACCGGCATCCTCGACCGCGCGGGAGCCGAGCGCCGCCATGCGCGGGCGTTGCGGCTGTTGGCCGCCTCCTGCCTGGAGACCATGGAGTCGGTCCCCACCGGGCTCACCGGGCGGCTGGACCACAACCTGGGCGTACTGGTACCGCCCCGGCGCGTAAGCGACGCGACCTCGCTGGCGGCCGTCGGCGAGCCGGTGCTCGGCAGGCTGCCGCGCTCGCTGGGCGACCTGACGGAGACCGCCGCCCGGGCGGCGGTGCGCACCGCGGCCCTCATCGGCGGCGAGGGGGCGCTGGGTCTGCTGACCGGGTACGCGGAGGACGGGCGTGACTGGGTGCAGCAGGAGCTCGTCAACGCGTGGAAGTACTTCGACCCCGATGAGTACGCCCGGCGGGTGCTGGCCCGGCTACCGCTGGAGGACGTCCACCTCGGCCTCTCCCATCCCAGCCAGTGGAGCGCGGCCACGCGACTGCGGTCCGCGCGGAAGGTGGGGATCAACTACCCCTTCACTTCGGGACTCGACGCTCTCAAGGAGCTGCCCCCGCTTTCCCGGCTGTCGATCAATCAGCTGATGGACGAGAACGACCTCAGCCCGCTGGCCGACCGCCCGGAGCTGACGGACCTCTCGGTCAATGGAAGGGGGCCGTTGAGAGGCGTCAACGTGCTGGAGGGATTCACCCGACTTCAGTGTCTGCAGCTCAGTTACTGGTCGCCGCTGCCTCCACTGGACCAGCTCCCGCTGCCGCGGTCACTGACCAGACTGTCGCTCGGAGAACTGCCTGCCGATCCCGATCTGGGATTCCTCGACCGCCTCCGGCCGCTCGACTATCTGTCGCTCGACGGCTCGGGGGAAATGCGCGGTCTCATGGATTCCGCCCCGCTCCTCGGCGTCGAGCGGCTGCGTCTGGCCGGATTCGATCTGACCGAGCAGCTTCGGTCGTTCCCGGCCGCCGGTCTCCGGGCGAAGCATCTCGGCTTCTACCTCTGTGGCCTCCCGGCCGATCTCAGTCCCCTCAACGCGCTCCCCTCACTCAGCACGGTGTTCTTCGGCATGTGCGAAGGCCCGGTGCCCGGTCCACTGGATCTGTCCTCGCTGGCGGGCCGCCCGGCCCATCCCCGCCTCACCGTCGAGGTGGGGACGGGGCAGGTCGTCACGGGTACGCGCGATCTCGGTCCCGGCGTCCGCGTCCGGTATCTGTAGCGGCCCGCCGGGGATGAGGGCCAGGAGCCAAGCAGGTCGGAGGAAGTCCGCTACGGTTCGGGCAGCGGCCCCGCGGGGCGCGGGGGCCAGGGCGG
>NZ_JBHYVB010000122.1:29135-35246 GCF_042750115.1 Streptomyces sp. NPDC059455 | reverse complement strand
ACCTCCCGGGCTCGTGCGGCGCGCTCCGGCTCCTCGCGCAACAGCCGCAGCGCGCCCAGGGCCGCGCCCACGCTCGCCGGGGCGAGCCCGGTGTCGAAGATGAAGGTGCGGGCCGTCTCCGCGAGGTGCCGGATGACCCGGCGGGGGCCCAGCACCGCCCCGCCCTGAGACCCCAGCGACTTCGACAGCGTCACGGTGGCCACCACGTCCGGGGAACCGGCCAGATCGGCGGCGGACAGCGCACCGCTGCCCCCGTCGCCGACAACCCCGAGGCCGTGCGCGTCATCCACCAGCAGCGCGGCGCCATGCGCACGGCATGCCTGTGCCAGCTCCGTCAGCGGCGCGGCGTCGCCGTCCACCGAGAAGACCGAGTCGGTCACCACCAGGGCACGACCCCCGCCGTGCTCGGTGAGCGCGGTACGCACCGCGCCCGGCTCGCGGTGTGGCACCTGCGTGACCTTCGCGCGCGACAGTCGGCAGCCGTCGACCAGGGAGGCGTGGTTGTAGGCATCGAAGACGATGAGCGTGCCCGGCCCCGTCAGAGCCGTGAGGGCGGCCAGGTTGGCCGTGTATCCGGAGGAGAAGACCAGCGCGGCCTCGAAGCCGCAGAAGGCCGCGAGTTCCTCCTCGAGTTCCTGGTGCAGCTGCGTGGTGCCCGTCACCAGGCGTGAACCGGTGGCACCGCCACCCCAGCGCGCCACCGCTTCCGTGGCCGCCCGCACCACTCGCGGGTGGCGGACCAGGCCCAGATAGTCGTTGCCCGCCAGATCCAGTACGGGCTCGTCGGCCGGTCGTGGGCGCGGGTGACGGGTCAGCCCGGCGCGGCGGCGCAACTCGGTGCGCCGGTCGATCCAGTCGAAGACCGCCGCCGGGGCGGGGGCGGCTTGTCCTGGGCGGGCGTGGTGTGGATCGGTCCGGCTCGCGGAAGACGCGGTGGCCTCCGGTGCGGGGATGGACCGGTCGCCCGAGGCCAGGGCGGGTGTGGTCGGCTGGACGGGGTGCTGGGCCATGATCGGTACTCTGACACGCGCCTGGTGGCCGGTCGGCGGGTGGGGGAGGGGGCCGGTGTGGTCGCACGGGGTGGCCGCCGCCTGTCCGAGTGATGCCGCGCACAGGACGGCGGTGGCGGCGCGGCCACGTGTTAGCGTCCGTCCGTGCGCATACCGGCTCTGGATACCCCCGCACCTGGTACGGAGGTCCGCGACGGCGGACCCGGCAGCGGGGTGGCAGGGCCCCTACCGCCCGGCGCGGGCGGTCCGCTGGACGGTCTGGACCTGTTCGGAGACGGCTTCGTCCGGGACCCCTACCCCTGGTTGGACCTGCTGCGCTCCCAGGCGCCTGTGCACCACGACGCGGGCACCGGTCTGTGGCTGGTCAGCCGCCACCGGGACATCCGCCGAGTTCTGCTCGACCCCGCCACCTTCCGACCGGACAACGCCCAGCACGCGGTCACCCCGCTGCCCGTGGCCGTACTGCGGGTGCTCGCCCGGGCCGGCTTCCAGCTCCCGCCCGCGCTCGCCAACAACGGCACCGACAGCCACCCCGGCCTGCGCCGGGTCACCACCCGGTTCTTCAACGCACGGCGCGTCGCGGCCGCCGTACCGGTGATCGAGCGCCTGGCCGGGGAGCTACTGGACACGGCGCGGGCACGGATCGACGCCGACGGCGAATACGACCTGTTCACCTCCTTCGCCCAGCTCCTTCCCTGCCGGGTACTGATGGAGCTGCTGGACATCCACGACGTCGACCCGGCCACGCTGATCCGCTGGAGCGACGCCTCACTGGAGCTCTTCTGGGGCAGGCACACCCCGGACCGACAGCTCGAACTGGCGGAACAGGCCGGTGAGTTCCACCAATGGCTGACCATGACCGTGCGCACCGGCAAGGCCACCGCCGACTCCTTCCTCGGAGCACTCGCCCGGCACCGTCTGCCCGACGGAGCCCCGCTGGACCCCCAGACCGCGGTCGCTGTCTGCTTCTTCGTCTTCATCGCCGGCCAGTCGACCACCGGACAGCTCATCGCCACCGTGCTGCGCCGAGCGCTCACCGAGCCCGGACTGTGGCCGCGGGCGGCACAGGAGAGGGAAGGGGCCGGGGCCTGGGTGGAGGAGGTGCTGCGGCGCGAGCCACCGGTGACCACGTGGCGCAGGGTCGTAGCGCGACCGGTGGAACTGGGCGGCGTGGAACTGCCCGCAGGAGCACAGCTGCTGTTGATGCTCATGGGCAGCGGTTCGGACCCGGAGATCTTCACCGATCCGGAACGGATGTGTCCACACCGGGCGAACATCCGCCACCATCTGGCCTTCGGCACCGGTCGCCACCGCTGCCCGGGTGCGTCGCTGGCGCGAACGGAGGCGGCAGTGGCCCTGCGGGCAGCGGCTCGCGGACTGCCGAAGGCGCGCCTGGTGGAGGGCGCGGAGGGACCGCCGATGCTCGGACTGCTGTCATTCCGGGCGCCTCTGCGCGTGGCGGTAACCGACAGATGAACAGGGCCGCACCGCTTCCCGGTTCGACACTTCCGGCATGAGCGCGGCGGGTACGGAACGAAGAGCGCCGTGCCACACACGGGCCATCTTCTCGTGACCCGCCTGGCTGGGGTGGAGGCCGTCGGCGAGGTCGGCGGTGGTCAACGCGTCGTACGTGTTCACGAGACGCACCCGCCGGCCCATTGCGGCGACCACCTCGGGAAGGGCCGCGTTGCAGGCCCTGACTCGCCGCTCCCGTGGGGGATCGGACTGCGGCGGAACCGTGGCGACGAACACCTCACAGGCCGGCCGGGCCTCCCGGATGTGGTCGATCAGCCGGGCCAGGCGCGCCGGTGCCTGCGCGGTGTCGTAGTTCTGGTTCATGTCGTTCGTGCCGATCAGCAGCAACACGGTGCGGGGGACACTGTGCCGCAGCCATGTCCGTATGTGTGCGTCCAACTGGTCGATGCGCCAGCCGGAGTGTCCTTCGTGGTGGCGGGTGCCCAGTTCAACCGGGCCGTTGGCGAGGGAGCCGACGAGGGTTGAGTGGCACTGCCACAAAGGGTTCCTTGGGGACGCGGGCGGTCGAAGGCCGTAGGGGGAGGGCATCAGGTCTCCTCCGCATACGGCAGCTCGGTCAGACCTTTGGCGGGATCGGTACGGTGGGGCCGATGCCGGTCGACCCGTTGATCATCTTGGTGACGGCGCATGGGGGCGGCGGTGCCGCACCGGTACGGCCGCCGCACCGATCAGCCGGAGGTGTCCGTACACGCCCGGGCGCTGCGCGGCGCCGCCGATGCCGCGATCCCGGAGACCGGCGGACCGTTCGACCCGCGCCGTATCTCCGATGCCCTCTTCGAAGCCGACTGGCAGGCGGCCGGGCCCGCCCCCTTCCCGCTGCCCGTACGCGGCTGGCTGCCCGACACCCAGGTCCTGGTCGCCCGCGCCGCGGCGGGCACGGAGCGCGGGCTGCCGCTCGCGGTGAAGGGCGGCCACAACGACGAGAGCCACACCACGATGTCGGCACCTTCATCGTCGCCCTCGACGCCCGGCCGCTGCTGATCGACGCCGGGGTCGGCACGTACCGCAAGGAGACGTTCAGCCCGGAGCGTTATGGAATCTGGTCGATGACCAGCGAGTATCACAATGTGCCGATCGTCAACGGCCTCGGCCAGCCGCCGGGGCCGGGCTTCCGGGCGGCCGCGGTCGCCCACCGCCGCGACGGCACCACTGACGAGCTGACGTGTGACCTCGCCGCGGCCTACCCGCCCGAAGCAGGGCTGACTCGCTGGCAGCGTACGTTCCGGCTCGTACGCGACGTGGACGACGACGAGCGCATTGAGATCGGCGACGCCTGGGGCTGCTCCGCCCCGCCCGGCTCACTGGCGCTGCACCTCCTGGCCGGCGGGGAGGTGGCCCTCGCGGCCGGGGGCGGCCGGGCCGTCGTCAGCCCGTCGGCCGGGCGTGGGCTGATCCTGGGCTGGGATGCCGTGGCGTTCACGGCCTCGGTGGAGTCGATTCCGCTCACCGACCCGGCCTTTACCCGCGTGTGGGGCCCGGCGGTCCACCGGCTCGTCCTCACCGCCCGCCGGCCCGCGACCGAGGGTGAGCACATGCTGACGGCGCGGCCGAATTCCGGGCGGGTGTAAGAGTACTTGCGCCAAGCGCAGGCTGACGGGTGCCGGTCGCGGACGGGCGCGGGTATGCCGGGCGAGCGGACTCGGTGGCTGTCAGGCCGAAGCGGCTCAAGGATTCATGACTTCCTGAATTCAGGTTACCATGTACCATGGAGCGTGTGCTGACCGTCGCCCCCGACATCGAGGTGCTGGCCCGCTTCGGCCGCGCGCTCGCCGATCCGATCCGTTGCCGACTGTTGCTGGTGCTACGCGAGGGGCCGGCTCACCCCTCCGACCTCGCCGATAAGCTCGGCATCTCCCGTACGCGGCTGTCCAATCATCTGGCCTGTCTGCGTGACTGCGGGTTGGTCGTCACCGTGCCGGTCGGGCGCCGTATCCGGTACGAGTTGGCCGACGAGCGGCTCGGGCACGCGCTGGACGACCTGCGGGCGGCCGTGGTGGCGGTCGCGGCCGATCGGAGTTGCCCGGACGCGGAGACTGAGGGCTGCTGCTGATGACCGCGATATCCCTCGGGCCATCTCCGGCTCGCCGCGACGCGCTCACCCGTCGCATCCGACTGCTGGTCACCGCGACGATCACCTACAACGTCATCGAGGCCATCGTCGCGATCACCGCCGGGACGGTCGCCTCCTCCACCGCGCTGGTCGGTTTCGGCCTGGACTCGGTCATCGAGGTCTCCTCCGCCGCCGCGGTCGCCTGGCAGTTCTCCGCCCACGGCCACGCGGTGCGCGAGGCGCGCGAGAAGACCGCGCTGCGGATCATCGCCGTCTCCTTCTTCGCCCTCGCCGCGTATGTGAGCATCGACGCGGTCCGCTCGCTGGCCGGGACCGCGGAAGCCGACCGCTCGATCCCCGGCATCGTTATCGCTGCCCTGTCGCTGGCGATCATGCCTTTCCTGTCAGCCGCTCAGCGTCGCGCCGGACACGAACTCGGTTCCGCCTCCGCAGTCGCCGACTCCAAGCAGACCCTGCTGTGCACCTACCTCTCCGCCGTACTCCTGGTAGGCCTCGTCGCCAACGCCACCCTCGGCTGGTCCTGGGCCGACCCCATCGCGGCCCTCGTCATCGCGGCGGTCGCGGTCAAGGAAGGCCGGGACGCCTGGCGCGGGGAGGGCTGCTGCGCCGCTCCACCCACCACCGCGGGCGTTCCCCTGCTTCAGGCTGAGGGTGGCTGCGGATGCCGGCCGGGATGCGCCTGTTGCGGCTCGGCGCAGGAGACGGACCGGTGACCGGCTGGGCCGTGGCGGCACTTGCCCTATACACCGGGTGGGCCGGGGCCGCGTTCGGCATCCGGGCGGTTCTCCAGCGTCGTCGCTATCGTGGTCTCAGCCAGCGGCCTCCCTGAGTACTCGGGCAAGCTGCTCCGGCGCACGAGTGGACACGTACACGTAGGGGGTGGGGTCGTCGGGATCGAGTATCTCGATACGCAGGGCGGTGGGGATGTAGCTGCGCATCACCATGAAGGCGCGGAGGTCCGCCTTGTACGTGCGCCAGGCGCGTGCTTCGTCGCCTTCGAGAACGTGTGCGTCTCCCAGGACGCGTAGCGGGATACGGGCGTCTCCGATGACGAGTGAGTCGGCTATGACGCGGATGCGCACCGAGCCCTGGTTGCTGACGTAGAGCCACGCCAGAAGGGTCCCTGCAGCCAGCGCGATCAGTGCCGCCACCCCGCCGAACGGCAGGAAGATCAGTGCTATGGCGAGGCCGAAGAGCGCGGCGATTAGCCGCCAGGAGCGGGGAGCGGTGAGGCGTTCGTCGTAGGTGGGGGCTGTGTTGGCGGGCATTGTGGTCACCTTGTCCGGCTGTCCTTGGGTAGGTCGGCTGTTCACAGAGGGAGGAAGGCGTTGGCCTGTGGGCGGTGTTCGAGCGTCGCGCCGGTATCCACCTCGTGGAACCAGGCGTGCAGCCGCAGCATGCGGTCGGCGAGGCGGCGGGCGACGCAGGGGTAGCCGCTGAGCACGTCCAGCTGTTTCAGCACATGCCAGTGGCCGGCCGCGGGGAGGTCGCCCG
>NZ_JBHYVB010000122.1:13650-29125 GCF_042750115.1 Streptomyces sp. NPDC059455 | reverse complement strand
CCCCGCTACTGTTTTACACCCCCCGCCGGGGCGCCGCCGGGGGGGGGGGCGGGGGTTGTTTGTCCCCCCCCCCCCCCGCCCCCGGGTGCCTGTCAGCGTGTTCTTCGGCTGGCCGGGGGTGCCTGGGCGGGGACTGGAGCCGTCATGGACGAAGGCGTTGACGATCTCGCAGTGGGAGTGGCCGCACACGACGATGTGGGACACCTTGAGGTCGTTCACGGCGAATTTGATGGTCCGGGACTCGCCATGCGGCGAGTGGGGCCTGTAGTGGGGGATGATGCCGCCGTGGTTCCGCAGTTCGAGGAGGTCTCCCGGCCGGCTCCCGGCGATCAGCGCGGGGACCACCCGGGCGTCTGAGCAGGCGATGAACAAAGCGCGCGGTCTCTGGCCGTCCGCAAGGCGGTTGAGGTCCACGCCGTGGGCGGCGGCGCGGGCGGGGAAGACGCGAGCCTGATCGATCAGGTTTTGCATGGGGCGAGTCCTCCTGATGCCTTCAGCGTGCCAGCTGGTTTTCGATGAGGGTCTTGAACTCCTGGTAGGAGACAGGTGTGCTGACCTTGACCCCGCCGACGAAGAAGGTCGGCGTGCCTTGAACACCCAGAGCAAGTCCATCGCGCTGGTCGATGCGGATGCGTTCGGCGGTCCTGCGATCCTGAAGGGCGGCGCCGAACCTTTTCATGTCCAGGCCGAGTTGCTCGGCATGGCCACGGAAGGTGGCTGCTTTCGGGGCCTGGGCCTCGCCCCAACTCTTCTGCGCGGTGAACAGCTTGCGATACATCTGCGGGAACTTTCCCTGCTGCGCGGCGGCTTCGGCGGCGTGTGCGGCCGGCTCCGCGTTGCGGTGACCGGGCATCGGGAAATAGCGGGCGACGAAGGTGACGCGGTCGCCGTATTCCTGGCGCAGTCGCTCCACGACGGGGAACATGGCCCCGCATGCTTCGCATTCGAAATCGAGGAACTCCACGACCGTCAGCTCGCTTTTCTCTGGTTGGGTCAGGCGGTGACTGGAGGGGCGTACCGGCTGGGCGTCGGCGGCAGGCTCGGCGTTGATGGTGCTGGTACGGCTCTGTGGTGAGAACGCGGCAAAGGAGCCGATCGCCGCGGCGAAGGCCGCGATGATGACCGCGGCGATGATCAGGTGCTTTTTCATGATTCCTCAGGGATGCCGGGGTTGTGAGGGGCCGGGTGACGGCCTTCTGGGCGGCGCAGCCGAATAGACCGTGTGCGCAGGAAGCGCATGTCAAGAAGGGCACGGCGCGATGCGCAGGCGGGAGGAAGTGAACCCGCCAACATCCGGCACACCGACGCACGCATGGGCCGCAGGACAACGATCGCCGCCACGGTGAAACCGGGGCCTTGGACGCTCCCGCCGAGCTGTCCGGTCAGGGCAGGCAGGGCCCGCCTAGCAGCTCGGTAGGGGGAAGCCGAAACGGGAGCTCTGGCCGGGCGGCGGTGCACGGCCGGCGTTCAGCCGGTCCACGAGGGCCGACTTCAGCCGCGGCGTGACGTCCCGGGACCTCCGGTCAGGAGCGGGGCGCTCTTCTGCGCGTGTCAGCGGCCATACGGTCCACAGCAAAGTGAGTGCGGCCGTCCGCAAGGGCTCGCTCTGCCACAGCAGCCTCTCGGTGACCCCCAGGAGACGCGCCGCGAGCAGGATGGTGATCAGGTGCCCGGCCAGCCACATCCCGGACGATGGGGCGGACACCACCGCATGTTCCCCAAGCTCGGACAGTTCGGCGGCCCGGTCCCCTTGTCCCGCCGCCCCTCCGCACACACCGGGCACGGAGTAGGCGAGATGGTAGGCCAGCTGCGCACCGGCCAGGGCGCCGAGAAGCTGGGAGTCCGTCAGCCGCTGCCGGGTAAGTCCAAGCGCGCCAAAGACTGTCGCCGCGCCAACGGTCCCGATGATGACCCACCGAGGAGCGTGCTCCTGGGTCAGGACGTGCCCGACCACGGGCAGCAGCGCGGAGAGTACCGCCAGTACCGCAGCCCGTAGCCCGCGCAGCACCCCGGACACCGGGGAGGCGGGTCGTGGCAGGCAGAACGGTCGCATGAGCGGCGCGGCTTTCGCTGACAGGCTGTCCCGCCGGGATGGACCGGACGGGGGTGGCTCCCGGCAGAGCGGGAGCCTTACGCGTGGGCAGCGTACCCGCCCTCCGCCAACGGCTGACCCCCGGGGCCCGGAGCGTCATCGCGGGCTCTCTGGCTGCGCGATTCGGGACGGATCTTTCTTGAGGCCGCCCCCGCTGGCGTCGACCCCGATCGGCTCGGAGACACCCGCGTCGGCCGGCCCTTCGTCACCGAGGCGCACGACCCAGGCTCTGGGCCGGAGCACGGTCCCGACCCAGAGCCGCGGCGTCATCTCGGCGGAATGCGGCGGATGACGATGCTCCTCACACGGCCCGGCCGCCGGTACAGGCGGCACCGGGTTCCGGGGTCTGCTTGCCCTGCACATACCTTTCGAGGAACTGCTGGACGCGCGGTTCCGAGGCGGAGTCGGCGTTGAGTTGCTTGCCCCAGGCGGTCAGGGTGATCGGCGAGGACTGCTCGGAGTACGGGCTCATGAAGGAGTAAGGCGTCTTCCCGACCTTGGCCTTCAGGGCGCTGACGTCCTTCTCGGAGTCCTTGCCGCTGTAGGTGGCCCATACCGCGCCGTGCTCAAGCGCGTGGACGGCGTTGCCCTTACCGATTTCCTTGGCGTACACATCGCCGTTGCAGTTCATCCACGCTGGGTCGTGGTCTCCACCGGCGGGCGGGGACATCTTGTAGTCGACAGGCTTGGTGACGTGGTTGCGGCCCAGTTCATTCCAGGACTTCTCGCCCCGGACGGGGGCGCTCGCCGCCTCGTCCCTCGCCCGCTGGTTCTCCTGATCCCGCTCGATGAGGTACCAGCCGGCGCCGATGGCGCCGATGATGATGGTCGCGCTGAGAGAGACCGTGATGATCCGGATGCGGCGCTCCCGCGCTTGCTCGGCGCGGCGCATCTCCTCGACCTTGGCGTGGCGGGTCTCGCGCTTGGCTTTGGCTCCCGTGGAACCCATGGCATGTCCTTGTCCCCGCCCTGCTTGCGCGGCCTGGCGGTGGGAAGTGTGCGGATATCGACGTCTTGCCGCTCGCGTGGGCGGCGGGGCATTGCGCTGAGTACGCGTCACCGCGGGGCGGCCACGCGGATGTCCGGCCTACGTCCGCTGGATCTGTAGCCACATGAGGTCGACGGCCCGGCCGACGCGCGGGCTCATGTTCACCGCCGCCTTGGAATCGCCAGTGCCGCGCTCTCATCACGGCGATCGTAGCCAGGCTATGCGTGATCCACCGGCCTGTCGTCAGATTCCGTTTGGCCGCCGAAGCATGCGCGCACGCGGCCGGGCACGGGGGACCCTCGGTCTGGGGCCGGCCCTGGCGGGAGTCACCTTCGGCCACCCGGTTTCGGTGGTCACCGATCCAGGGATGGAACCGTTGATGGCCGGTCTGCTCGCCGCGTACGGGGCCGAGGTCCGTACGGACTCGGCAAGCCGCTCGAGCGCTGACGGCAGTGCCGCTACCCGGTCGTCCACTCGGCCCAGGACACCGGCCGGCGCGAGGCGGCATGGTGAGCTGCGGCGGCCAGTCCGACGCCTGCCGCCGAGAACGCACTCACGCGGACACCCCGCACACCCGCGCCGGCATGCGACGAGGTTCCCCTCCTCACCCCAGAGGCCCTCGCCACCCCATCGCGCCCCGGCGACACGGATCCTCGGCTTCAGCCACGAACATCAGAGGTCGCACGTTCAGATGCCCTGCTCCTGCGAGAGGTACCGTGGTGGCGGACACCAAGAGCCACCGCTCCGCAGGCAGCGACCGCGAATGCCGCTTCCGGCAGGGACCCGAGGCGGGTGGCGGGTGTGGTCGTCGAGCGGAGCGGCACGGTGCCGGTCAGCACCCGGCGAGTCCAGGGACCGGTGGCCTTGGTGACTGTGCCGTCCGGGGCGATGACCGCGTTGATGCCGGTGGTGGAGGCGACGAGGACCGAGCGGTCGTGCTCGACCGCCCGCAGCCGGGACATGGCAAGCTGCTGTTCGGGCTCGGCGAGATTGCCATCGCGCATGTATGTGGCGTTGTTGGTGGGGACCGCGATCAGGTTGGCGCCGGTGCGGACCGCATCGCGGACCTGGCCGTCGTAGGCGACCTCGTAGCAGATGGACTCCGCCAACCGCACCGGCCCGGCGTCGAGTCGTACCGGGCCGGTGCCGGGTATGAAGTCGCGCGGGATGAGCTGGAGGTCGTCCAGCCCGCCGAAGACGTCGCGCAGCGGGATGTATTCGCCGAACGGCACCAGGTGCTGCTTGGTGTAGTAGCGGCCGGGCCCGGTGCCGGGCCGCCACAGCAGACCGGCGTTGCGGATCCGGTCGCCCGGGGCGTCGAGGATCGCTCCGACCACGATGGGAGCGCCGAGCTCGGCTACGACGTCGGAGATCTGGTCGCGCAGCAGAGGGTCGGTGCGTGGATCGGTGTCGGTGGCGTTCTCCGCGCCTCATCGGGCGGGGATGAGCCGGACCGGATCGACGCCATCGGCGCTGTGCCGCTCGGCCCAGCCCATCAGGGCCATGGTGCAGACGTGATCCTGGTGCCGCAGGCCGGTCAGGTCCCGGGCGATCGGCCGATCCTTGGGGCAGCGGGACGCGGCCGGCGTCGACCGCGCTGAGCACCTCATCGGCCTATGACGGACATCCGCGCGATGACTCTTCCACCGTCGTCCCATTTCCCGGGCTCATACGCGTCGCGGGGTCCCGAAGCGCACGGCGACCCCGGGGGAGTAGAGCACACTCACCGGCGGGCCCGGCATGGGCGGCAGGCCCGCGGTGGTGATCAGGCCGTCGTCGAGTTCGAGCAGCTCGGCCCGGTGCAGTGGCCACGGTGGGTGGTCGTTCGGCAGGTGCACCGTGCGGCCGTGCCAGGAGACGTGCAGACCCCACCGGGCGGTCAGGAAGCGCTCCAGCCGTGTGGGCTCGGCGATGGTCCCGCCTATCCGCACCACGGCCCGGCTCATGCGACCCCGGGCCGCCGGGCGCCGTCGCAGGCCGCAGCTGTAGGTGATCACGTCCTTCTCACGGCGCAGCCGCATCGTGGACCACCGATAGGGCAGCCGGACGGTGAGCCGGCCCACCAGCACGGGGAGCAGCCGGGCCGCGTCCAGGGACCGGAACACCACACCGCGGCGGCCCTGCCCGTCCACCGAGTACAGCCGCACGTTCGTCTCGCAGAACGTGCCCAGATACGGCAGGCCGGGTCCCGGCCCGAAGCCCACACCGCGCATCAGGAACGGGACCAGCCCGACATAGGTGACACCGTCGAGGGTGTCCGGGCGCGTACCGGCGGGCAGCAGCGGGGCCACCCGCTCGGGCGCCACCGGCCAGTGCAGGAAGGTGAGTTCATCCCAGCGCTGGACCAGTGTCGGCCGTCGCACGGGCCGTGGCGTGGACAGGGTGACCGGCTCGATCTCCATGACCAGCGTCCTAGCACAGGAGCCCGAGCCACCCGTCAGGCGGGTCCCGCGGTCCCCGGGCGGGGGACCGGCTCGGAGAACTCGGCCCGCGCCGCCTCCGTGTGCTCGCCGAGCCCCGGCACCGGTCGCATCGGCGCCCTGCGGCCCGCCACCTCCACCGGCGGCAGCAGACCCCGTAGCGGTCCGACCGGGGAGCCGAACTCGCCCCAGCGGTCGCGGGCGTCGAACTGGGGGTGGGCGGCGAACTCCGCGAGGTCGCGCAGCCGGGCATTGGCGATACCGGCCCCGTCCAGC
Source organism: Streptomyces sp. NPDC059455 (assembly GCF_042750115.1). Taxonomy (NCBI): domain Bacteria; kingdom Bacillati; phylum Actinomycetota; class Actinomycetes; order Kitasatosporales; family Streptomycetaceae; genus Streptomyces; species Streptomyces sp. NPDC059455. Next base: position 23,349 of record NZ_JBHYVB010000122.1, on the reverse strand, counting down.
AGCGCGATCAGCCCCTCGGCGGTGTGGCCCGCGAAGCACGCCTCGAGCTCGGCCGTCAGCTCCTCGTCATGGGTGCGGCGCAGGGGATTGTCCGCGAAGCGCGGATCGCGGATCAGCTCCGGGCGCCGGAGCACCCGCTCGCACAGGGCCACCCATTCCCGGTCGCTCTGCACACTCAGGAACACCTGACCGCCGTCCCCGCAGCGGTAGGCGCCGTACGGCGAGATGGACGGATGGCGGGCGCCACTGCGGACGACTCCGGCACCGCCGTACGCCTGGGCGAAATAGGGGTGGCCCATCCACTCGCCCAGCGCGTCCAGCAGGCTCACGCTCAGATCGGTCCCCGCGCCGGTGCGCTCCCGCTCGTACAGCGCGGTGAGAATGCCGGTGTAGGCGTACATCCCGCCCGCGATATCGGCGATCGAGATCCCGGGGCGGGCCGGGGCCTCAGGGCCGCCGGTGATCGACAGCAGCCCCGCCTCGCACTGGATCAGCAGGTCGTACGCCTTCTTCTCGCGGTAGGGGCCGCTGTCCCCGTATCCGGAGATCGCGCAGGTGATCAGGCGGGGGTGGGCGGCCCGCAGCGTCTCCGCCCCCAGGCCCAGCCGATCCACGGCGCCGGGCGCCAGATTGTGCACGAAGACATCGGCACGGGCGAGCATCGCCTCGAGCAGCGCCCGGTCGGTGGCGTCCTTGACGTCGAGGACGACGCTCTCCTTGCCGCGGTTGACCCAGACGAAGTAGGCCGACGCGCCCTTGACCTCGCGGTCGTACTCGCGGGCGAAGTCCCCGCGCCCCGGCCGCTCCACCTTGATGACCCTGGCCCCCAGATCGGCGAGCTGACGGGTGGCGAACGGGGCGGCGACGGCCTGCTCCAGGGCGACGACGGTGATGCCTTCCAGCGGCTGCGCGGGCACGGGCGGCTCCTTCGCTTCGATGCGGGTAGCCCCTGTCTACCCGGTGCCGGGCGGCGACCGACGCCGCCCGGCATGTCCGGCTCAGCCCAGCAGCCTCCGCAGATAGGCGATCTGCTCGGCCTGCTGATGGGGGCCGCCGCCCTCGTGGCCGTTGAAGGACCACACCTTGAGGTCCTTCTCCCCGGCGTAGTGGTGATAGGCGGCGAAGCCGCAGGAGGTCGGGGTGGTCTCATCGCGCAGGGCGGTCGAGAACAGCGCCGGTGCGTTGGCGCGGACCGCGAAGTTGAGCCCGTCGAAGTGGTCGAGCGTGGCGAACACCCGCTCGGCCAGGTCGCGCTGTGTGGCGCAGAACCGCGCCAGTTCACCATAGGGTTCCACGTCGGTGATCTCGACCGCTCGCCGGATGTGCGTCATGAACGGCACATCCACCAGCGCCGCCGTCAGGTCCGGCACCAGTCCGGCCGCCGCCAGGGCCAGCGCACCGCCCTGACTGCCCCCGCTGACCACGATCCGCGCGGGATCCACCAGCGGGTGTTCACGGGCGGCCTCCACCGCCCGCACCGCGTCCGTGTACAGCCGACGGTAGTAGTAGTCGTCCGGGGAGAGGACGCCGTGGGTCATCTTGCCCGGTGTCTCGGGCCCGGTGCCGCCGACCGGATCGGGGGTGACGCCGGGGGAGTGCTGGACCCATCCCTGGCCCCGGCTGTCCATCACGAAGACCGCGTAGCCCACCGACGGCCACAGCAGCCAGTTGTGCGGCAGCCCCCGGCCGCCGCTGTAGCCGAGGTACTGCACCACGCACGGCAGCGGGCCCGCCACGTCCCGCGGGGCCAGCAGCCAGCCGCGTATCCGGTGCCCGCCGAAGCCGGAGAACTCCACGTCGTAGGTGTGCACACGGGTCAGTCCGGTGTCCTCCTCGGTGAACACCGCGTTCAGCTCGCGGGTGCGGGCCTCGGCGAGCGTCCGCTGCCAGAAGGCGTCGAAGCCGTCCGGCTCGGGCAGCGGGGGCCGGTAGGTGCGCAGCTGCTCCAGGGGCAGGTCGATGAACACGGTGGGCGGACCTCCGTAGCGATCGGTGCGGTGAAGGGGTGTGCGGTCAGGGGGCGATTGAGGAGTCGGGCCAGGGGCGATGGAGGATACGAGGGCGATGGAGGGGACGGGGGGTACGGACTCGTCCGGTCATCCGTGCAGTGTTCGACTCCTCGGTCATAAGGGAGCACGGAGCGGGGGAGCGGTACTTGACCGGACCATGAGCCGGGTGGACAGCTCGGTCCGGATGGCCTCCGGCACCTCGCCGGTCATCAGCCGCAGCAGCGTGCGCAGCGCCGCGCCCGCCATCTCCGACAGCGGCTGACGGACCGTCGTCAGCGCGGGCGTGATCCAGCGGGCCTGCGGCAGATCGTCGAAGCCCACGACGCTGATGTCCCGCGGCACCCTCAGGCCCCGTCCCCTGACCGCCTGGTACACACCCGGCACCATCTGATCGGAGCAGACGAAGACGGCCGTGGGCGGCTCGGGCAGATCCAGCAGCTCACCCATCCGGTGGCGCGCCCCGGCCTCGCTGATCTCGCCGTAGCGCACATACGCGGACGGCACCGGCAATCCGGCCGCCGCCATCGCCGAACGGTAACCGGCGACCCGGCCGCCGTCGCGCACCGCCCGCCCCAGGCCGCCGATCACCGCGATCCGGCGGTGTCCCAGTCCGATGAGGTGCTCCGTCGCGGCCATCCCGCCCTGCCAGTTGGCGGCCGCCACGGACGGCACCCCGGGCGGCGGGTCGCTCGCGGGGTCGATCAGTACGAACGGGATCCGCCGCTCGTCGAGCCAGGAGTACTGGGCAGGGGCGAGCTCGATGAGATGGAACAGCACACCCGAGCTGCCCCGGGCGTACAGCTTCTCCGGCCAGCCGCACTCGAGCCGGCCGCCCCGGCTTCGGGTGGCCGCGGCCGAGACCACCACCTCGAGTCCCGCCTCGTGCGCGGCCTCGGCCGCGCCGCGCAGCACCGCACCCGACCAGGCGCTGTCGAGCGAGTGCACCACCAGGTCGACGATCGCGGTCGGCCTGGGCGCCTCGCAGCGCGGCCTGCGGATGTATCCCAGGCGGTCCAGGACCTCGGTGACCCGGCGGCGGGTCTCGGGGGCCACGTCCTCCCGGCCGTTGACCACCTTCGACGCGGTCGGCACCGACACACCCGCCTCACGGGCGACGACCGCCAGTGTGGGCCCCGTCGATCCCGAGGAACGAGCCATTGAGACTCCCTTCCCTAACCGCCCACGTGGAACCCCTGACCGGGCAGCAATCGGTTACCAACCCTAAGGCCGCCTCAAGTCGCCGGGAAGACCCCGGTCGTCGAGGTGGGAGGCCCACGACTCCTTGTCGCCGCCGCCCGCGACAAGGTTGCCCGCTGATCGTGCGGACTCGGGAGCCGTCGGCCCATCGACCACGCGGACCCCCGCCCGCCCGCGGCTCAGCGGTCGATCCGCGCTCCGTGCGGGCCCGTGTCCGGCACCTCCCCGACCCGCGCCGCGGCCGGGTTGAGCACCCGGGTGAGAAAGGCCCGGGTGCGGGGGTGGACCGGATCGGACACCACCTGCTCCGGTCCGCCCTCCTCCACGATCACCCCGTCGTCCATGAACACGACCCGGTCGGCGACCTCCCGTGCGAAGCTCATCTCATGGGTGACGACCAGCATCGTCATGCCCTCGTCGGCCAGGGCGCGCATCACCGCGAGCACATCGCCGACCAGCTCCGGATCGAGCGCCGAGGTCGGCTCGTCGAAGAGCATCAGCTCCGGGTCCATCGACAGCGCCCGGGCGATGGCCACCCGCTGCTGCTGTCCGCCCGACAGCTGGGCCGGATAGGCCGACTCCTTGTCGCTCAGGCCGACCCGCCGCAGGGTCTCCCGGCCGATCCGCACCGCCTCCGCCTTGTCACGGCGCAGCACCCGCCGCTGGGCGATGGTGAGGTTCTCCAGGGCCGTCAGATGCGGAAAGAGGTTGAACGCCTGGAACACCATGCCGATGCGCCGTCGCATCCGGTCGATGTCCACATCCGGGTCGGTGACCTCGGTCCCCGCCACGGTGACCGAGCCCGAGGTCGGCTCCTCCAGGAGGTTCACACAGCGCAGCAGCGTCGACTTGCCGGACCCCGAGGGGCCGATGACACAGACCACCTCGCCCCGCCGGACGGTGAGATCGATGCCCTTGAGCACCTCCAGTTCGCCGAAGGACTTGTGCAGACCCGCCACCCGGATGGCGATGTCGTCCGCCTCGCCGGTCCCCTTCGCCTCCGTCGTCTCCTTCACCCCGGTCACCTCGCCTTCGCCGAACGGGCCTCGAGCCGGCGCACCAAGTGGCCGAGCGGAACCGTGATGATCAGGTAGCACACCCCGGCGACCAGGATCGGGGTGAGGCTGCGGTGCTGATTCAGCGCGTCCCGGCCGAACTTGGACAGCTCGTACTGGTCCAGGGAGAGCCCCAGCAGATAGACCAGGGAGGAGTCCTTGGTCAGCAGCACCAGTTCATTGGTGAGCGGCGGCAGGACGATCCGGAACGCCTGCGGGATGATGATCGAGGCCATCGCCCGGCTGTGGGACATGCCCAGCGAACGCGCCGCCTCCATCTGCCCCTTGGGCACCGCCTGGATGCCCGCCCGCATCGTCTCCGCGATATAGGCGGCGCCGACGAGCCCCAGCGCCAGCATGACCGTGACATACCGGTCCAGCGCCACCTGGAAGGCCAGCGGCACCCCGAAGCCGAGCGCGATGAACACCAGCAGCGCGGGCACCCCGCGGAAGAACTCGATATAGGCCACCGCCAGCCAGCGGTACGGCGGCACCTGCGAGAGCCGCATCAGCGCCAGCACCACCCCGAGGACCAGGCCGAAGCCGAAGCCGAGCAGGGTGTAGACGACGGTGTTGACCAGGGCGGTGGTGATGATGTCGGGAAACAGGGACCGGGCGACCTCGGCGTCGAAGAACGCGCGCCGCAGTTCACCCCAGTCGGCGGCCAGGACGATGGCGAGCAGCACGGCGATGAGCACGGCGTACTGCACCGCTCGTATCGCCCGCGCCCGCTGCCGGCGGGTCATTGCCATAAGTGTGCGGACTCCTCAGCTCCGATGGCCGTCAGCGGGCGTCCGTCTTGGGCGCGGTGCCGAACCACTTCTTGTAGACGCGGTCGTAGGAGCCGTCCGCCCGGGCGTCCTTCAGCACCGCGTTGATCTTCTTGCGCAGCGCGTCATTGCCGGTCCGCACGGCGATGCCGTACTGCTCGCCGGTGTCGAACTCGGCCGCCACCGCGGTGTCGGGGTTGTCCTTGACGTAGTCGTAGAGCACACCGTTGTCATTGATGCCCGCGTCGGTCTGCCCGGTCTTGACGGCGGTCAGCAGCAGCGCGAGGTCCTCGAACTGGACCAGCTTCGCGCCCTTGGCGTGCTTCTGGGCGTAGGCCTCACCGGTGGTCCCCTGCTGGACCGCGAGCTTCTTGCCCTTGAGGTCGGCGAGGGACTTGAACGGCTTGCCCTTGACGGTGAGCAGCGCCTGTGTGGCCTCGAAATAGGGGGCGGAGAAGTCCAGGTTCTTCTCGCGCACGTCGGTGATGGTCATCCCGGCGGCGGCCACGTCGCACTGGTTGGTGTTGAGGTCCTCTCCGGACTGGATGCCCTCGAAGGGCGTGTCCACGATCTCCTGCTTCACATGGAGCGCGGAGGCCACGAGATCGACCATGTCCACATCGAAGCCGACGATCTTCTTGCCCTGCTTGGACTGGAAGGGCGGATAGGGCAGATGGGTGCAGGTCGTGAGCTTCCCGGAGTTCACCAGGCTGATGTCCTTGCCGCCGGACCCCGACGACTTGGTACTGGTGCACCCGGCCAGCAGGGCGGATACGGCGGCGACGGCTATGACGGGCGGCAACGCGGAGCGAGCGAACACGGCACCTCCGGGGGCAGGGTCGGCGGACGACCACGGATCTCATGATCAGTGAGTCGGGCCCGCATCCTCCCACCGGAAGTGGTGCGGTGTCTTTACGCGTGCAATTGCGACCGGGTAACGGAGAGGCGAGGTCAGCGCCGCCGGCGCCGCTTGCGGCGCTTGCTCCAGAACCAGCCGGCCGGCGGCTCGTCCGCCCGCCAGGGCTGGGGCTCGGGCGCGCCGCGCCGCCAGCGCGCGGTCAGCATCCGGGTGCGCGCGGCGGGCTCGGTGACCTCGGCGTCCCGTATGAAGTCCGCGTCGAGGACGACGTCGTCCCAGTCGTCGGCGTCATCCCCTCGGGGTGTGGATCCGGTGCTCACGGGGCACCTCCCGTCGGCCGGTGCCGCTCGGGCACAGGAGCGTTTTCCTCGAGCGATGAACGCGTGGGGTGCCCGCCGAGTTCCGGCGGGTATGGGTGATCCATGCGTCGGTGCGGACCAGCCGGGCGGGGCCTGGACCGTCAGCCGGGCGGGGTCCGGACCGGGATCCACACCCGCATCGCCCCGGGCTCGCGGTTCGCCCACGCGTAGTACGGGATCGCGGTCACCGGGACCGGCTCGGGGGCCTTCGCGCCGCCCGTGCCGCCCGCGGCCCCGCCGGGGCCCGTACCGTCGCTCCGGTACGGCCACCAGCCGTCGCGCGCGGCGGCGTGGGGCAGGGCCAGGGCGGTGATCACGGTCACCCTGCCCAGCAGCTCCGGCCGGTGCTCCGGGACCAGCGTGGCATCCGGGTCGAGGTCGATATCGTCCAGCCGCAGCCCGGCGGGCTGATCGGGCTGCTCCAGGCAGTACACCAGCGGGCCGCGCTCTATCGCGGCACAGCCGCGCACCCCGTCGACTCGCGGATCGGGCCGGGTGAGCCGGGGATCGAGGGGCAGGCTCAGCACGACCGTCTCACCGGGCCGCCAGCGCCGCCGCAGCCGCAGCCAGCCGCTCTCGGCCCGCTCGGCCACCGGTTCCCCGCCGACCGTCGCCTCGTACGTCCGCGCCCAGTGCGGGATGCGCAGCGACAGCGTCCAGTCCTCGTCCGGCGGGGCCGCGTCCACGACCACCGCGATCCGGCCCTCCCAGGGGTAGCCGGTCCCCACCCGGACCGCGCCGCCGCCCCCCTCGTACGAGCCGGAGGCGTACTGGTGCAGCTGGAGCCCCTCGGCGTCGCCGCTCGCCATGTAGTGCGGCAGCGAGGCCAGCAGCCGCATCACATTGGGCGGGCAGCAGGCACACCGGAACCACGGCGTCCGGTGGGCGCTCCGGTCACCGGTGGCGGCCTTACGGTTCTCATCGTCGTGGTGGACCCGCAGCGGGTTCACATAGAGCCAGCGCTCACCGTCGATCGACACCCCCGCCGCGAAGCCGTTGAACAGGGTCCGCTCCACCAGATCGCTGTAGCGGGCCTCCCCGGTCAGCAGCGCCATCCGCCAGCCGAAGTGGATGGCGGCGATGGCCGCGCAGGTCTCGGCGTACGCCCGGTCCGGCGGCAGCTCGTACGCGTCGCCGAAGGACTCCAGCTCATGCCGGGAGCCCACCCCGCCGGTCAGATAGGTCTTCGTCGCGGCCATGTCCTCCCACAGCCGCACCAGGGCGTCCCGCAGCCCCTCGTCGCCGGTCTCCGCCGCCACATCGGCGGCCCCGGCCAGGAGGTACAGCTGGCGCACCGCGTGCCCGGCGACCGCCGTCGCCTCCCGCACCGGGACGTGGTCCTGCCAGTAGGGCGCCCCGGGGCGGGGGCCGGGCGAGCCCTCCGGCGGGCCGGCGCCGAGGCTGCCCCGCCCGCGCCGGTCCACGAAGTACCCGGCAAGATCGAGATAGCGCCGTTCACCGGTCTCCCGGTACAGCTCGACCAGCGCGGTCTCGATCTCCGGATGTCCGCACACCGTCTCGTCCTTGCCGGGCCCGAACGTGGCGTCGATCAGATCGGCGTACCGCACCGCCACATCGAGCAGCCCGTCCCGGCCGGTGGCCCGGTGGTGGGCGACCGCGGCCTGGAGGAGATGGCCCGCGCAGTACAGCTCGTGCCCCCAGTGCGGATCCGCCCACCGCCGGGCGTCCGGGCCCAGCTGGTAGTACGTCTGGAGATAGCCGTCCTCGGCCTGGGCGGCCACCACCAGCCCGGCCAGCCGCTCCACCTGCCGGGACAGCTCCTCCTCGGCCGGTCCCTCGCCGCCGTCCGGCAGCTGCCAGGACGCCGCCTCCAGCCACTTGTGCACATCGGAGTCCTGGAACGGGAAGTCGCCCCGGAAGCCGGACTCCTCCGGGGCGGCTCCCGCGGCGGCCCGGAGGTTGGCGAGATTGCCCGCCCGCTCCAGCCGGTCCGGCCCCTGGGGAACGCTCACCTCGGCGTTGACGCGGCGTCTGGCGGCCCAGAAGCCCCCGGTGATCCGTGCCGCGGTGGCCGGGCGGAGCGCGGTGCGCGCTTCCCGGGAGAGCCGGATCGGACCTGCGGACATCCGCCCACCCCTTACGCCGCGCCGCCGGCCAAGTCCGTCTCCCGGTCACTCAGGAGTGGAAACCGGTTTCCGTCGCGAGCATATGGACGCGTTCTTCCGACCGACAAGACCTTGCACACACCGTTCATCAACGTTCAACAACCGGAGTCGGCGGGCGGGCGGGATGGCCGGAGCGGTGGCTTACGCTGAGGTCAGCACCGCCTGCTCGGCCACATGGGCCACCACACAGGTGACGTTGTCGGGCCCGCCCGCGTGGATGGCGAGGGCGACCAGCTCCCGTACGGCCCTGCCCGGGTCGTCCTCCGAGCCGAGCACGCGCTGGATCTCCTCGGTGGGCACGACCCCCGTCAACCCGTCCGAGCACAGCAGATAGCGGTCCTCGGCGCGGGCGTCCCGCAGTGCGAAGTCCGGCTCGAACGCCGAACCGCCGCCCACGGCGCGCAGCAGCAGCGCCCGCTGGGGGTGCGAGGCGGCCTCCTCGAGGGTGATCCGCCCCTCGTCGATCAGCGACTGGACCACCGTGTGGTCATGGGTGATCTGGAAGAGCTCCCCGTCGCGCAGCAGATAGGCGCGCGAGTCGCCGATGTGGACCAGCCCCAGCCGGGAGCCCGACCACACCATCGCGGTGAGCGTCGTGCCGACATCCCGCAGCGCGGGGTCGGAGGCGGCCAGCGCGGAGACCGACTCGCGGGCCCGGTGGGCCGCCTCTTCCAGGGCGCTGAGCAATTCCCCGCCAGGGACGCCCGCGTCCAGCGGTTTGAGCGCCTCGATCGCCGCCTCACCGGCGTGCCGTCCGCCCCCGAAGCCGTCGGCGACGGCGAGCAGGCGCGGACCGGCGTAACCGGCGTCGTCGTTGCTCTCCCGGACCGAGCCGGTGTCGGAGAGCACGGCGTAGCGGATTCCCAGGGTGGTGTGGTCAGAAGACATCGTGGTGTCCTTCCCCGAAAGATGGTCGACGAGGAAGGCGGCCAGGTCCCTCCGGGCGGCGGTGTCGGCCTCGACCCGCGCCCAGTACGCGCGCACCTCCCGCGCCGCCGCCTCCGGCTCCAGCTCGCACACCGCCCGGATGTCGGCCAGCGGCATGCCGAGCCGCCTCAGCCACGCCACCAGACGGGCCCGCTCCAGCTGGGCCGGATCGTAGAGGCGGTAGCCGGAGTACGGATCGACGCGGGCGGGTGGCAGCAGCCCGAGCTCGTCGTACAGGCGAAGCGCCTTGGGGGACAGCCGCGAGGCCCTCGCGAACGCACCGATGGTCAGCAGCCCCATGCTCGCCCTCCTCCTGGGGCGGGCACCCCCCCCCCCACCACCCAAAACCGCCACAAGACATATAAAAACAAAAAGAAACCCCCACACAAAAAATCCA
>NZ_JBHYVB010000122.1:0-13640 GCF_042750115.1 Streptomyces sp. NPDC059455 | reverse complement strand
GCTGGGGGGGGCCCCGCCGCCGCTCCCGCCTACTCACCTTCGTGCTCCCCCCCCGCACCCTCCCCTCGCGGCGCCCGGCCCCCCCCCCCCCCCCACCACGATGCTCGGGCTTCCCCAAGGGGGAAGGTCAATTGACGAAGAGGCTAAGAGGGCGAAGAGGGCTAAGAAGGCGAAGGGTGCCGCCGGGCTCGCGATCAGTATCGCTCTTCTCGCAGGACGAATTCCGAAGCAAGCGAGCGCGTCCAATCCGATAGCAACCTCTCATGGCAATGAGTCGGTCATATCCGTACATCTTGCCTTCTTCAGGTATCCGCCATGCTTGCCCCGGGAATTGACGGTGTATCCGCGCGCTCTCGTGGCGCCTCATGAGTCCTCACCAGGCCTCACGAGAAGAGGAGGTCCTCTCATGGTCGTTTCCACCACTCCCGGCACCGTCTGGGGCACCTGGATCAATCTCCAGGGCGGCATCCACTCCGAGCCCGCCCCGGTCACGTTCGCCGACGACCGGGTGCAGGTCTTCATCCGGGGCGGGTCGAACGTTCTGTGGAGCAGGGTGGAGGCCCGCGACGGCAGTTGGGGGCCGTGGCAGCAGTACCCGGGCGTGTCCGTCGAGGGCATCCCGGCACCGATCCGGGGCAAGGACGGAAAGGTCCGGGTCTTCTACCGCACCCCGAGCAACAATCTGGAGGTCATCACCCAGACCTCCATCAACTCCGGCTACGGACCGCCCCAGACCCTGGTCACCGGCATCGGGGACGACCCGGCCGCGGCGCTCGGCGCCGACGGCGGCATCTATGTGTTCTTCCCCGGCACCGACAACGCCCTGTGGTACATCCGCAACCAGGATCTGCAGTACGAGACCTACACCTCCGCGACATCGCTGGGCGGTGCCATCTTCGCCACGCCCTCGCCCATTCTCGACGGGGGAGGGCGGCTGGTGGTGGCGGTCAAGGGCTCGGGCGAGACCCTGTACACCATCCAGCAGCAGATCGCGAACTCCACCGCCTGGGAGATGTTCTCGCAAAATGCCACCAATGTGACCAGCCGCCCATCGGTGTGCCTGGACGCGGCGGGACGGGTGCAGATCTTCTACCGGGGTTCCGACGGGTCCGTCCGGCGGGTCGGACAGAGCGACGACTACGACACGTTCGGCGCTCCCGTGAGCCTCGGTGCGCAGATCGTCTGGCGGCCCACCTGCGCCCTGGCGCAGGACGGCCGGATCAACGTGTTCATCAAGGCCACCGACAACGCCCTGTGGGTCGCCGTGCAGAACACGGAGAACGGCACGGCGTACAGCGGCTTCCAGTCCCTGGGCGGGGTCGTCGGCTCCGCGGGCATCGGCGTCCCCATCCTCAACGAGGAGAACCTGCTGTACGTCTTCATCCAGGGCAGCGGAACCGCCAGGGACCTCTGGCTGCAGCGCCAGACCTTCGTCTGATCCATCCCGTCACCGCGTCGCCGGACCGCTCCCTTCGCCGCGTCGCGAAGCCGCCCCCTCAGCCCACCACTTCATCGCGCGTCCTCCAGGGCTCCACGGTTTTCGAAACTTTCGCACCCTCTCCAGGGGCTGTCGGAAGTCATCAGAACCCTTAATCTCCGAACAAATTCGATCACTTCGGATCGCAGGAGCCCTCTGATGCCCCCGCATGCCACCCGACCCTGGAGAGCGCCGGCGGTGCTGCTCGCGCTGCTCGCCGCCCTCGCTCTCGTGGTCCCCCTCACCGCGAACCGTGTGCACGCCGCGGAGCACCACCGGAGCGACGGGAGCGGACGCGCCGTGCGGCAGTCCACCACGGTCTCCCGCTATCTGTTCACCGCCTTCACGAACAGCAGCGAGAGCAATATGTACGTCTACGGGTCCGACGACGCGGGGAACTTCTGGTCGATCCAGGACAAGGCGTACACCCCGCCCTCCGGCCTCGTCCGCGACCCCAGCGTCATCCACCGCGGCGGCCGCTACTACGTCGCGTACACCACCGGATGGACCGGCACCACCTTCGGCCTCGCCGTGAGCGACGACCGCCGCACCTGGACCCATCTCGCCGACATCGACCACGGCGTGGCCGCCAACAACACCTGGGCACCGGAGTTCTTCACCGACGCGCCCGACGGCAAGGTCCGCATCGTCGTCTCGCTGTCCACCGGACCCACCGCCTACCGGCACTTCCAGCCCTACGTCCTCACCGCCCTCGACGACACCCTCACCAAGTGGAGCGAGCCCCAGCCGCTCGAGGGCATCTCGCCGAGCGAGAGCGACTACAACGGCTACATCGACACCTTCGTGGTCCGCAAGGGCGCCACCTATCACGCGTTCACCAAGAACGCCACGGGCGAACTCATCGAGCACGCCGTCGCCGACCGCGTCACCGGCCCGTACCGCTTCACCGGCAAGGGCGACTGGGCGGGATGGGGCAGTCTGCTGGAGGGCCAGACGATCGTCGCCCTGCCCGGCGGGGGCTATCGCATGTTCATGGACGGCTACACCGTCAAGAAGTACTACTACAGCGACAGCCCCGACCTGGAGCACTGGACGCCCAAACGGGAACTGCCCGGCCTGTCGGGGGTGGTTCGCCACGGCACCGTGATCCGGGAGACCGCCACCGTGCGGCCCGGCGATGCCAACCCCGCGCTGCCCGGCTACCACGCCGACCCCGATGTGATGTACGCCGAGGAGCGGTACTGGATCTATCCCACCGAGGACGGTCACCCCGGCTGGAGCGGCACCCGCTTCAACGGCTTCTCCTCACCCGACCTCGTCCACTGGACCGACCACGGCCCCGCCCTCGACCTCGCCGATGTCTCCTGGTGCCACGGACACGCCTGGGCCCCCTCGGTGGTGAAGAAGGGCGACACCTACTGGATGTACTTCAGCGCCTGCCAGTCCATCGGCGTCGCCAAGTCCTCCAAACCCCAGGGGCCGTTCATCGACGCCCTCGGTAAACCACTGGTCGCCAAGGGGCAGTTCGGCCATCAGTCCATCGACCCCGACGCCTTCATCGACGACGACGACACCCCATACCTCTACTTCGGGCAGGGCGCCTTCGAAGCGGCCCGGCTGAATCACGACATGGTCTCCTTCGCCACCCAGCCGGTGAAGATCACCCCGCCCGGCTACAACGAGGCCCCGACGGTCTTCAAGCGCGCGGGCCGCTACTACGCGATGTGGTCGGAGGACGACACCCGCAGCCCGGACTACCGCGTGGCCTACGGAGTCTCCGACTCACCGCTCGGCCCCTTCACCAAGGCGGCGGGCAACCCGGTCCTGGCCAAGGACCCCGGCGATCAGATCCTCGGTACCGGCCACAACTCCGTCATCCAGGTCCCGGGCCGCGACGAGTGGTACATCGTCTACCACCGCTTCGCCCGCCCCGGCGGCGACGGCACCCATCGCGAAGTCGCCATCGACCGGATGCGGTTCGACCCCGACGGCACCATCCAGAAGATCCGCCCGACGCAGACCGGCATCGAGCCCGTCCGATAGACGGCAGCACGCCCGTCCGATGTCAGGCGCATCGTCCGCCAGAGCAGGAGAGAACCGTATGAGCCGCAGTGCAGAGCACCAGCCCAGCCGCAGACGCGTGGTGATGGGCGCCCTCGTCCTGGGGGCGGCCGCCGGAACACCCGGCATCGCGCGGGCCGCCACCCCCGCCGCGTCGCCAGAGGCCGCCAAGGCCTTCGCGTACGCCAATCCGCTGGTGCGCCGGCGCGCCGATCCGCACATCCTCAAGCACACGGATGGCTACTACTACTTCACGGCCACCGCCCCGGAGTACGACCGCATCGTCCTGCGGCGCTCCAGGACCATCGGCGGGCTGACCACCGCCGCCGAGTCGGTGATCTGGAAGAAGCACACCAGCGGCGACATGGGCGCCCACATATGGGCACCGGAAATCCACTTCATCGACGGCAAGTGGTACATCTACTTCGCCTCGGCGCCCGCCGACGACGTCTGGAAGATCCGGATGTGGGTGCTGGAGAACGCGAGCGCCAACCCCTTGGCCGGGACCTGGGCCGAGAAGGGCCGCATTGTCACGCCCGTCGACTCCTTCTCCCTCGACGCCTCCACCTTCACCCACCAGGGCACCCGCTATCTCGTCTGGGCCCAGAGCAACCCGGACGTCGGCAACAACTCGAGCATCTACCTCGCCCGGATGGCCAATCCGTGGACCATCACCGGGCCCCAGGTGGAGATCTCCCGGCCCACGTACGACTGGGAGACCCGTGGCTTCAAGGTCAACGAGGGCCCCTCGGTCCTCCAGCGGAACGGCCGGGTCTTCCTCACCTACTCCGCCAGCGCCACCGACGCCAACTACTGCATGGGGCTCCTGACCGCCTCCGCCGGCAGCGACCTGCTCACCGCCGCGTCCTGGAAGAAGAGTCCGCAGCCGGTCTTCACCAGCAATGACACCACCAAGCAGTACGGGCCCGGCCACAACTCCTTCACCGTCGCCGAGGACGGCCGCACCGACCTCCTCGTCTACCACGCCCGCCAGTACAAGGACATCACCGGCGACCCGCTGAACGACCCCAACCGGCACACCCGAGTCCAGGCGCTCGGCTGGAGGACCGATGGCACCCCGGACTTCGGTGTGCCCGTGGCCGACGCGCCCGCGCGGGACACCACGGCCGCCACCCGCTTCACCATGACGGCGTTCACCAACAGCAGCGAGTCGAACATGTACGTCTACCAGTCGTCCGACGCGACCACGTACACACTGCTGAAGGGACCCGCCTACACCCCGCCGTCCGGACTGATCCGCGACCCCAGCGTCATCAAGCACACCGACGGCTACTACTACATCGTCCACACGACCAACTGGACCGGGAACACCATCGGCTTCGCGCGCAGCCGCGACCGTGTCAACTGGACCTTCGTCCGCAACCACACCCTCCCGGTGGCCGGTCTCGAGCGCACCTGGGCGCCCGAGTTCTTCGTGGACGACGGCGGTGGCGTCCACATCATCGTGTCGCTGGACACCAGCTCCACACCCGACTACATCTTCCGGCCGCATCTGCTCACCGCCACCAACGCCTCGCTGTCGTCCTGGACCACGCCCACACCGCTGAAGGGCCTGGACACCGCCAACTACATCGACACCTTCGTGGTCCGCCACGCCGGGCAGTACCACGCCTTCACCAAGCAGGAGACGACCAAGTACATCGAGCACGCCACGGCCGGCAGCCTCGGCGGGCCGTACACCTTCCGCGGCACCGGCGACTGGGCGGGCTGGGGCAGCTGGCGCGAGGGTCCCGCGCTGGTGCGCCTGGACAACGGCGGCTGGCGGATCTACTTCGACGGCTACACCGAGCAGAAGTACTACTACAGCGACAGCCTCGACGGCTTCCGGACCTGGACCCCGATCCGGGAACTGCCCGGACTCACCGGATTCGCCCGCCACTTCACCGTCCTGAAGGAGGCCGTGTGATGCGCGGACGTCCCAGGGCACGTCTGTGGACCCTCGTCGTGGCCGCCGTCCTCGGGCTGCTCGCCCCGTTGGCGGGAGCAGGCGCGGCGCAGGCCGCCCCGGTCACCGTCGCCAACGGCACCCAGTTCACCACCACATCGGACGAGGTGGTGCACGCCCACGGCGGGGGAGTCATCAAGTCCGGCGGCTACTACTACTGGTTCGGTGAGAACCGCAACGCCGACAACACCTTCCGCTATGTCTCCGCCTATCGCTCCACGGATCTGAAGACGTGGGAGTTCCGCCGCCATGTCCTGACCGAGGCCACCGACCCCGAGCTGGCCTCCGCCAACATCGAGCGGCCCAAGGTGCTCTACAACGCGCGGACCGGGCAGTACGTGATGTGGATGCACAAGGAGAACGGCAGCGACTACAGCGAGGCGCGCGCGGCCGTCGCCACCTCCGCCACCATCGACGGCGACTACACCTGGCGGGGCAGCTTCCGCCCGCTGGGCCAGCACATGTCCCGGGACATCACCCTCTTCCAGGACGGCGACGGCGCCGGATACATGGTCTCGGCCGCCCGGGACAACTACGACCTGCACATCTACCGGCTGACCGACGACTACACCGGGGTGGCGAGCCTGGTGGCCAACCCCTGGCCCGGCGGCCACCGCGAGGCACCGGCTCTCTTCAAGCGCGGGAACGTGTACTTCATGCTGACCTCCGGCGCCACCGGCTGGAACCCCAACCAGCAGCAGTACGCCACCGCCACCAGCCTGGCGGGCCCCTGGAGCGCGATGCGCAACGTGGGCGACGCCACCGCCTACGGCTCGCAGACCGCGTATGTCTTGCCGGTGCAGGGCAGCGGCACCACCTCGTACCTCTATCTGGGCGACCGCTGGGGGAACTCCTTCGGCGGCACCGTCAACGACTCGCGCTACGTCTGGCTGCCGCTGGCCTTCCCCACCGCCACCACCCTGACCATGGACTGGTATCCGCAGCTCACCATCGACACGGCGGCGGGGACGGTGACCGGCTCCGGCGGTCCGTACACCACGCTCATGGCGCGGCACAGCGGCAAGTGCGCCGATATCGTCTCCGGCTCGCAGACCGATGGCGCCGCGGCCGTCCAGTACGCCTGCAACGGCGGTGGCAATCAGCTGTTCTGGGCCAGGGACGTGGGCGGTGGCCAGGTCCAGCTGGTCGCCCGGCACAGCTCGCAGTGTCTGACGGTGGCCGGCGGCTCCACCGCCGACGGCGCCGCCGTGGTCCAGTCGGCGTGTGGCACGGGGACGAACCAGCAGTGGCGGGCCACCGACACCGGTGACGGCTACGTCCGGTTCACCGCCCGCTCCAGCGGCAAGTGCCTGGATGTCGCGGACGGGTCCACCGCGGACAAGGCGGCGCTCCTCCAGTGGAGCTGCACCGGCGGCGCCAACCAGCAGTGGCGGCGCGGCTGACGGACATTGTTCGTAATTTCGAACCTCAGTGAGGGAAGTCATGAGCGAACCAGTCGACAGACGGCACTTCATCGCCACCACGGCCTCCGGCGCCGCGGCCGTGGCACTCACCGTCACCGCCGGAGCCACCACCGCGGCGGCGGCCCCCGCCACCACCCCGGCCGCGACCCACCGCGAACCCAAGGCGCTGACCAGTACCCAGCCCTTCCCGCTCACCGCCGTGACCCTGCTCCCCGGCGCCTTCAAGGACAACCAGTCCCGCAACACCGCCTATCTGCGCTTCGTCGACATCGACCGGCTGCTGCACACCTTCCGCCTCAACGTGGGCCTCCCCAGCAGCGCCCAGCCCTGCGGCGGCTGGGAGAGCCCCAGCACGGAACTGCGCGGCCACAGCACCGGCCACCTGCTGTCCGGGCTGGCCCTCAGCTACGCGGCCACCGGTGACACCGCCCTGCTCGACAAGGGCCGCAAGCTGGTCTCGGCGCTCGCCGCCTGCCAGGCCAAGTCCCCGGCCGCGGGCTACGGCCAGGGCTATCTCTCGGCGTTCCCCGAGAGCTTCTTCGACCGGCTGGAGGCCGGCACCGGGGTGTGGGCGCCGTACTACACCATCCACAAGATCATGGCCGGGCTCGTCGACCAGTACCGGCTCGCGGGCAACGCCGAGGCCCTGGAGACCGTGAAGCGCCAGGCCGCCTGGGTCGACACCCGCACCGGCAAGCTCGGCTACGACCAGATGCAGCGGGTGCTGCAGACCGAGTTCGGCGGCATGAACGACGTCCTCGCCGATCTGCACGCCATCACCGGCGACAGCCGCTGGCTGAAGGTGGCCGAGCGCTTCACCCACGCCCGCGTCTTCGACCCGCTGGCCCGCAACGAGGACCAGCTCGCCGGGCTGCACGCCAACACCCAGATCCCCAAGATGGTCGGCGCCATGCGGCTGTGGGAGGAGGGGCTCGACAGCCGCTACCGCACCATCGGCGAGAACTTCTGGAAGATCGTCACCGATCACCACACCTACGTCATCGGCGGAAACAGCAACGGGGAGGCGTTCCACGAGCCCGACGCCATCGCCGCCCAGCTCTCGAACAACTGCTGCGAGAACTGCAACTCGTACAACATGCTCAAGCTCACCCGGCTGATCCACTTCCACGCACCGGAGCGGGTGGACCTGCTCGACTACTACGAGCGCACCCTGCTCAACCAGATGCTGGGGGAGCAGGACCCGGACTCGGCCCACGGCTTCAACATCTACTACACGGGCCTCGCCCCCGGCTCCTTCAAACAGCAGCCGTCCTTCATGGGCACCGACCCCAACCAGTACTCCACCGACTACGACAACTTCTCCTGCGACCACGGCAGCGGCATGGAGACCCAGGCCAAGTTCGCGGACACCATCTACACCCACGCCGACCGCAGCCTGCTGGTGAACCTCTTCATCCCCTCCGAGCTGCGCTGGCAGGACAAGGGCATCACCTGGCGCCAGACCACCGGCTTCCCCGACCAGCAGACCACCACCCTCACCGTCACCTCCGGCGCGGCCTCCCTCGAACTGCGCGTCCGCATTCCCTCCTGGGCGGCCGGGGCCCGCGCCACGCTCAACGGCACCGCCCTCGCCGACCGGCCGGCCCCCGGCAGCTGGCTGATCATCGACCGCCAGTGGAAGACCGGCGACCGGGTCGAGGTGACCCTGCCGATGAAGCTGACGTTCGACCCCACCCCCGACGACCCCGACGTCCAGGCCGTGCTCTACGGGCCGGTGGTGCTCGCCGGGGCCTACGGCGGCCGCACCGGAATGACCATGCCGCGCCTGGACACCGGATCCGTGTCGCAGACGGCCATCAGCCCGCTGCGGTTCAGCGCCACGGCCAGTGGGGAGAGCGTGACCCTGCTGCCGGTCGCCCGCGTCCACCACCAGCACTACAACGTGTACTGGCTGACCGGGCAGCCGCCCACCCCGCCGCCCGCCTTCGCCGCCTGGCACCGCTTCGACGAGACCTCCGGCACCACCGCGGCCGACGCCACCGGCCGGGGCAAGACCGGCCGGCTCGTCGGCGGCGCCTCCTGGGCGGCGGGCAGGACCGGTGGCGCGGTCGCCCTGAACGGCACGGACGGCCATGTCGTCCTCGCCGACGACCTCCTGGCCGGCGCCGGTGCCTACACTCTGGCCACCTGGGTCCGGCTGGACGGCACCCCCGCCACCTGGACCCGGATCTTCGACATCGGCACGGGTGTCACCGCCAATATGTTCCTCACCCCCGTGGCCGACTCCGGAAAGCTGCGTTTCGCCATCACCGCGGGCGGCGGCGGGGCCGAGCAGCGCATCGAGGCCGCCCCGCTGCCCACCGGCCAGTGGGTCCATGTGGCCGTCGCCTACGGCAGCGGCACCGCCGTCCTCTACGTCGGCGGGCGCGAGGTGGGGCGCAACACCGCCGTCACCGTCGAGCCCGTCCACTTCGGCAACCACATCCGCGCCGGCTATCTCGGCAAGTCGCAGTACCCGGACCCGTACCTCAAGGCCGCGTTCGACGACGTCCGTGTGTACGGCAGGACACTCAGCGCTAATGAGGTCGCCACTTTGGCCCAAAGCTGACAAGCTCAGGCGGGCGGGCCGTCCCCACGGCCCGTCCGCTCCCAACCGCACCGTACGGACAAGGACGACGCATGGTCCACCTCGCCGCCGAGAACCGCTACGACTCCATGCAGTACCAGCGCTGCGGCCGCAGCGGTGTGCTGCTTCCGAAGGTCTCGCTCGGCCTGTGGCACAACTTCGGCGACACCCACCCCCTGGAGACCCAGCGCGCGGTGCTGCGCCGCGCCTTCGACCTGGGCGTCACCCATATCGATCTGGCCAACAACTACGGTCCGCCGCCCGGCAGCGCCGAGAGCAACTTCGGCTCGATCTTCGCCCAGGACTTCCGCCCCTACCGCGATGAGCTTTTCATCGCCAGCAAGGCCGGATACCTCATGTGGCCGGGGCCGTACGGCGAGTGGGGTTCGCGCAAGTACGTCCTGGCCAGCCTCGACCAGTCGCTGTCCCGGATGGGGCTGGACTACGTCGATGTCTTCTACTCCCACCGCTTCGACCCGGACACCCCGCTCGAGGAGACGATGGGCGCCCTCGACAGCGCGGTGCGCCAGGGCAAGGCGCTGTACGCGGGCCTGTCCAACTACCCGCCGGAGGCGATCGCCGAGGCCGCCGCGATCCTGAAGGAGCTGCGCACCCCGTACCTGATCAACCAGCATCCGTACTCGCTCCTCCAGCGCGGGGTCGAGGGCGGGGTGCTCCAGGCGTCCGCCGAGGCGGGTGTCGGGGTCATCGCCTTCTCGCCGCTGGCGCAGGGGCAGCTCACCGACCGCTATCTGCACGGGGTGCCCGCCGATTCACGCATGGCGCTCGGCCACTTCCTCAAGCGTGAGACGCTCACCGAGGAGCGGCTTGGCCTGCTGCACGCCCTCAACAAGCTCGCGGAGGGGCGCGGTCAGACCCTCGCCCAGCTGGCGCTCGCCTGGGTACTGCGGGACCCCCGGGTGGTCTCGGTGCTGATCGGCGCGAGCAGCGTCGCCCAGCTGGAGCAGAACGTCGCGGTGCTGGACTCGCCCGACTTCAGCGACGCCGAGCTGGCCGAGATCGACCGGCTCTCGGCGGAGGCGGGGATCGAGATTCCCTGACGGGGTTCGCTGACGTGGGGGGGGGGGCGGGCGCCGCCGCCCGGCGGAGCGCGCCCCCGCCCGCCCCCCGGCGCGCGGCGCGCGCGGGGCGCGGCGGGGGCGCGCGCGGGCGCGCGGCGGGGGCGGCTCGCGCGGGGTGGGGGGGGGGGGGGGGTTTTTTATTGGTTTGTGGTGTTTTTTTTTGGGGGGGGGGGGTGTCTGGGGCCCGGCCCGCGGACGGATAGCATGAGCGGTCACCCGAGAACGCCACGAACCGCCGCACGGAGACACAGCCTTGGCCACACAACGGATTCCGGTCATTCTCGTCACGGGTTTTCTGGGCTCCGGCAAGACGACCATGCTCAACCATCTGATGCGGGACAGCGCGGACACCCGGATCGGCGTCATCGTCAATGACTTCGGATCGATCAACATCGACGCCCTGGCCGTCGCCGGGCAGGTCGATTCGATGATCCCGATCGAGAACGGCTGTCTGTGCTGTGCTGCGGACGCCTCCGAGATGGACGAGATGCTCGAGCGGCTCACCGATCCCGAGCTGCGCATCGATGTCGTGGTGATCGAGGCCAGCGGCCTCGCCGAGCCGCAGAGCATGATCCGCGCGCTGCTGTCCAGCAGCAATGAGCGGATCGTCTACGGCGGCCTGGTGGAGGTGGTGGACGCCGCGGAGTTCCCGGACACCCGCGTCCGCCACCCCGAGCTCGACCGCCATGTCCGCGCCGCGGACCTCGTCGTGCTCAACAAGACCGACCGCGTCGCCGAGGACGAGCGGCGGGGTCTGCTGGAGACCCTCCAGGAGATCGCCCCCGGTGTGCCGGTCGTGACCGCCGCGCACGGGCGCGTGGACCCCGCTCTCCTCTTCGACCACCGGCCCCGCGAGACCGCCGAGGAAGGCTTCCGGCAGCTCTCGTTCGCCGACGTATGGGCCGACGAGACATCCGGGGCCGGGTGCGGGGACGATATCCGCGGCCACGGCCATGACCACGGCGACCACCTCCACGCCGCCTACGAGAGCGTGGAGTTCTCCGCGGCCGAGCCGCTCCATCCGCGTCGGCTCATGGACTTCCTCGACAGCCGCCCGGTGGGCCTCTACCGCGCCAAGGGGTTCCTCCACTTCGCGGGCGCGGGCCGGGAGCGGAAGTTCGGGCTGCACACGGTCGGCTCGTACCTCCGCTTCCAGCTCTCGCCCTGGGAGCGGGGTGAGCCCCGCACCACCCAGCTGGTGCTGATCGGCACCGGGATCGACGCCGACACTCTCACCAAACGCCTGGCCGAGTGCGTGGCGGCGCCCGAGGAGGAGATCGACGAGACGCACATGATGGGCGTGTTCCGCTATGTGAACGAGATGGACTAGGGAAATCGTTGGAAGCTGCTGTGCAACCCTGAGGCGGCGTCACGGGTCCTGCTGGGTGTACATGAGGTAAACGCTCATCAACGAGCAGGAGGAAGTGTGCGCCCCCGTTCCCTCACCACCGTCGTGCGCTGCGCGACGGTGGCCGCACTTGTGACCACCCCCGCCTTACTCGCCGTAACCCCAGCGGGCGCCGCCGAGGCCCGCCCGGCCGCGGCCGCCGCTCCGAAGGTCGACTTCAACAAGGACGGACGCGCCGACCTGGCCGTCTCCGCCCCCGCCGGCACGGTGGGCGGCAAGGCCAAGGCCGGCTATGTCGCCGTCGTCTACGGCTCCGCCTCCGGCGCGGACACCGCCCACCGCCAGGTCGTCAGCCAGGCGACCGAGGGCGTCCCCGGCGACCCCGCCGCGTCGGCGTACTTCGGGGCCCACACCGTCGCCCGCGACCTGGACGGCGACGGCTACACCGATCTGGCGGTCCAGACCGGCAAGTCCCCGGCCCTCACGGTCCTGTGGGGCTCGCCGAACGGGCTGACCGGCGGCACCCAGCTGCCCGCCGGCAACGGCGACCACTGGGGTGACAGCGTCATCGCGGGCGGCGACTTCAACGGTGACGGCCACGCCGACCTGGTCGACGTCGTCACCACCGGCGAGGGCCCGGACGACGAGAAGACCGGAGTGCGCGTCCGACTCGGTCCGTTCACCCGGGACGGCAAGGACGCGGGCAGCTCCTTCTCCGACACCGGCCGGTTCGACGCGCCGACCAGTCTGACCGCGGGCGACATCACCGGCGACGGCAAGGATGACCTCGTCTCCACCCACGCCTTCGAGGAGATGTCCCAGTCCAGCCTGTTCTTCAAGGGCGACGACAAGGGCCTGTCGCAGAAGGCCGCCGACCTCACCGACGCCGCCTCCGCCACCATCGGCGACGTCGACAAGGACGGCCACGGCGATCTGGTGCTGCGCACCGTTCCCGGTGACGTCGTCGAGAACCTGCCGTACGACCACGGCACGCTCAAGGTCCTCTACGGCACCGCGTCGGGACCGAGCACCACCCGCACCACGACCATCGACCAGAACACCGCGGGCGTCCCCGGCGTCAACGAGGACGGCGACCAGTTCGGCTACTCGCTGAGCTCCGGTGACGTCAACGGCGACGGCTACGCGGACATCGCCGTCGGCATCCCGTACGAGGGCCTGGACTCGGTCAAGGAGGCGGGCAGCGTCGTCCAGCTCTACGGCGGCCGGGGCGGGCTGTCCGGCACCGGGGCCCAGGCGTTCACCCAGGACACCGCCGGTGTCCCCGGTGTCGCGGAGGCGGGCGACCATTTCGCCATGGCGACCGGGCTCGCCGACACCGACGGCGACGGCAAGGACGACCTGGCCGTGGGCGCGCCCGACGAGGACGGTGCCCAGTCCACCAGCGGTGCGGCCTGGGCGCTGCGCGGCCAGGCGAGCGGCCTGACCACGAACGGTGTCGTCTCCTTCGGACCGGACTCCCTCGGGGCGCCGGAGGCCGGTGCGGCCCTGGGGCACGGTTTCCAACGGTAACCACATCGCCTCGGCACCGAACTGCTCTTCGAACGTGAGCAGTTGACGATCCCTCAGGTTTACTGGACGGTAGGTCCATGCCGACTCATGAGACACGAGGGATACGGATCGGCCGCCCCCGACCGGGTCGCACCCGGCTGCTCGTGGCGTCCGTCCTGCTGCTGGCGGCGGCCCACGCCCCCCGCCACCCCGCCGCCCCCGCCC
>NZ_JBHYVB010000121.1:34283-35568 GCF_042750115.1 Streptomyces sp. NPDC059455 | reverse complement strand
CCGAACCGGTCGTAGCGGGCCCGGGTCTTCGGGTCGGAGAGCACGCTGTAGGCGTCGTTGAGCTCCTTGAACCGCTCCTCGGCGGTCGGGTCCTTGTTCACATCCGGGTGGTGGCGGCGGGCCTGGGTGCGGAACGCCTGCTGGATCTCGTCCTGGCTCGCGCCCCGGGACACCCCGAGCACCTCGTAGTAGTCCCGTGCCATGGCCTTCTCACTCCCGCTTCGCCACGGCCACGGCCACCGGCCTCAGCTGTTTGTCGGCCTTCCCGTAACCGGGGCGCAGCACCTGGACCACGGTGCCCGGCTCCGCCTCGGGGTCCTCGACCACGCCCACCACCTCGTGCCGGGCCGGGTCGAACGGCACCCCCGTCTCGGCCTCCCGCTCGTAGCCGAGCCGGGCCAGGGCGTCCACGGCCTGGTCGTGGATGGCCTTGACGCCCTCCACGATCGAGCCGGGGTCGGCCTCGGCGTGGGAGAGGGCCAGTTCGAGGTTGTCGATGACGGGCAGCAGGGCCACCGCCGTACGGGCCCGCTCGGCGGCCCGCTCCCGCTCCAGCTCCCTGGCATGGCGCTTGCGCAGATTCTCCAGATCGGCCAGGGCCCGGCGCCAGCGGTCATCCAGCTCGGCCAGCGCGGCGGCCTGCTCGGCGGCCCGCTCATCGGCCTCGCCGACGGCGGGGCCACCGGCCGCGTCCGGACCAGGGCCCTCCCCGCCCGCGCCGCGCGCCTCCGCGGCGCCCGGGGCGGGCAGGTCCCGCTCCTGCACCGGCTCCGTCACGGCGCCCTCCGGCACCGGGTCGGGCTGCTGCGGTTGAGTGGACATGGCGGCCTCTCAATGCGCCTTTGTCGGATCGGCCTTCGTCGGATGGGTTTCGGTTCAGCCCTTGTCGAACTCGGCGTCGATGACGTCCTCGTCGCCTCCGCCGCCCCCGGCCCCGGTGTCCTGGGCGCCACCCGCGCCGGGCCCGCCTGCCGCGCCGGCACCCGCGGCCGCGGGCTCGTGGGCCTGCAGTCCCGCGTAGACCTGCTGGAGCTCGGAGGCCAGCGGCCTGGTCCGGTCGGTCCCGGCCTCGTTCCTGACCGCCTCGCGGGCGTCGTTCACCAGCATCTCGGCACGCGACCGCTCATGAGAGGGCACCGCCTCGCCCAGATCCGAGAGGCGCTTTTCGACCTGGTAGGCGGCAGCATCCAGTTCATTGCGCGCGTCCACCGCCTCGCGCAGCGCCTGGTCCTCACCACGGTTGCGCTCGGCCTCCTGGACCATCCGCTCCACCTCACCACGGTCA
>NZ_JBHYVB010000121.1:0-34187 GCF_042750115.1 Streptomyces sp. NPDC059455 | reverse complement strand
CATCGGCCATCGCCTGCCGCACCGGACCCAGACAGCGCTCCACCAGATCAACAGTGATCTGCTCGAAGGTGGACCGCATCACAGTCTCGGTCAGATGCTTGGGACCGGAGCCGTCCGCGGTGATGAACGGCAGGCTGACCTGGGTCTGAGTCACCGAACTCAGCTCGGTCTTCGCCTTCTCCGCGGCCTCGAAGAGCCGCTGCAGCGCCTGCGGATCCCGGCGCAGATCGATGCCGTTCTCCCGCTGGAAAGCATCGGCGAGATGATCGACCAGCCGCCGGTCGAAGTCGTCGCCGCCCAGATGGCTGTCACCCGCGGTCGAGCGGACCTCCACCACCCCGTCCCCGACATCCAGGACGGACACATCGAAAGTGCCGCCACCGAGATCGAAGACGAGAACGGTCTCATGACCCTTCTTGTCCAGGCCGTAGGCCAGGGCGGCCGCGGTCGGCTCGTTGATGATCCGCAGCACGGTCAGACCGGCGATCTCACCCGCGTCCTTGGTAGCACTGCGCTGGGCGTCGTTGAAGTACGCGGGCACCGTGATGACCGCCTCGGTCACCCGCTCACCCAACTGCTTCCCCGCGTCGTCGGCCAGCTTGCGCAGCACCAGGGCGCTGATCTCCTCCGGCGAGTACAGCTTCTCACCCACCTTGAAACGGGCCAGACCGCCCTCGTCCGGGACGACATCGTAGGCGACCGCCCTCGCCTCGGCGGAGACCTCGTCGTAGTGCCGGCCGATAAACCGCTTGGCCGAGTAGATGGTGCCCTTGGGATTGAGAATCGCCTGACGCCGGGCCAACTGCCCCACCAGCCGTTCACCGGCGTCGGTGAACGCCACCACCGACGGTGTGGTGCGGCTTCCCTCGGAATTCGGAACAACCGAGGACTCACCGCCTTCCCACGCGGCGATCACCGAATTGGTGGTACCCAGATCGATACCAACTGCCTTGGCCATAACAACTCCTTCCCAAGGCGGCCCCGGACCGCACTCAACGCCCGGTCGGCCGCGGAAGCGAATCGGTTAGCAGGCTCTCTCCCCCAAGAGTGACAAATCGGACGCACGAACGCCCGCGCTTGTGGGGTCTAATTTCGCCGCCCCAGACCGCCACCGAGGACAGGTACGAGCGGGCGCGATCCGGGCGATCCACACCCGGGCAGACCCGGCTCGCCCCTTCCCAGGCTCGGCCCGGGCAAGATGGCCGCCTCGGCCCCGTGGGCCTCGGGGCACCGGGACGGCGGCCCCCGGCCGCCGGATCACCGGGAACCGTCCGGGTGCAGGATGACCTTGGTCCAGCCCTCGTCCCGGCGGTCGAAGTGGTCATAGGCGTCGGGGGCTTGGTCCAGCGGAAGCTCATGGGAGACCACCCAGCTGGGCTTGGCCTTGCCCCCGGCGATCAGGTCGCGCAGCCGGCGGTTGTACCTCTTCACCGGTGCCTGGCCGGTGCCGATCTTCTGGCCCTTGAACCACAGCTTGCCCCAGTCGATGGGCACCTTGCCCTTGACCTCGAAGTCGCCGATCTGGGGCTGGGCTTCCCTGCCGCCCGGGTCCTCGGGGACGAACACGCCCACCACGCCGATGCACCCGGTGAAGCGAACGTTCTCGATCAGGCTGTTCATCGTGCGGGAGGCGTCCTCGTGGCCCGACGGGTCATGGGCCTGGTAGCCGACGCACTCGCAGCCGTTGTCGGCGCCGAGCCCCAAAGTGGCTTCCTTGATGACCTCACCCGGGTCCTGCTCGCGCATGTCGATCGGCATGGCGCCGATCTCCTCGGCCTTGCGCAACCGATCGGTGTGGAAGTCGCACACCCACACCCGTCCAGCACCCTTGATCACCGCCGAGTAGGCCGCCATCAGCCCCACGGGACCCGCACCGTAGATGACGGTCTGGTCTCCGGGCTTGACGCCCGCCATCTCGGTGGCGTGGTAGCCGGTGGGGAAGATGTCAGCCAGCATCACGTAGTCCGTCTGGCGCTCTTCGGCGTCCTCGCCCAGCCGCAGCGCGTTGAAGTCCGCGTACGGCACGCGCAGGAACTCGGCCTGGCCGCCCTGGTACGGCCCCATGTCCGCGAAGCCGTAAGCGGCTCCGGCGGCCGAGGGCTCCGGCTGCATGGTCAGGCAGTAGTTGGTCAAGCCGCGCTCGCACTGTTTGCAGAAGCCGCAGGCGATGTTGAACGGCAGCACCACATACATGCCGACCTTGAGCTTTCTGACCGCCGAGCCGACCTCGATGACCTGCCCCAGGTTCTCGTGCCCGAAGATGCGGCCCTTCTCGAACGACGTACGCCCTTCGTACATGTGCAGATCGGAGCCACAGATATTGGTGGTGGTGATTTTGACGATCGCGTCGCAGGGGTGCTCGATCCTCGGGTCGGGCTTCTCCTCGACCGCGACGTTCCGCGGTCCTTCGTATACAGCTGCTTTCATGATCACTCCTCACTCACCACCACACGCATGCGACCACTGCCGTCACCCGGCCCGAGGCCGCGAATGATGGTGGATGGATGGTGGCGAGGCCGTCATGTCCTGCGGCCCGCCGCGATGGCGGCACGTGCCGTGGGAGACGGGTCGGCCCTCTCCTCCACGGTCTCACCAGGGCACTTCGAACGCGACCGCAGCCGACAGGGGTGGTGGGGCGGCGCCCTCGGCCCCCCTCAGTCGTCGGAGAGGTCCTGCTCGGCCCAGATGGTCTTGCCATGGACCTCCAGGCGAGTGCCCCAGCGCTGGGCGAGTTGGGCCACCAGGAAGAGGCCGCGGCCGCCCTCGTCGAGCGCGCGGGCCCGGCGCAGATGCGGTGCCGTGCTGCTGAAGTCGGAGACCTCGCAGATGAGCGCGCGGTCGCGGATCAGGCGCAGCCGGATGGGCGGGCGGCCGTAGCGGATCGCGTTGGTGACCAGTTCGCTGACGACCAGCTCGGTGGTGAGGACCAGCTTCTCCAGTCCCCAGTCCATCAGTCGGGCGGTGACCTCCCGCCGGATCCGGGAGACGACGGCGGGTTCCGAGGGGATCTCCCAGGTGGCGACGCGGTCAGGGCCGAGGGCCCGGGCGCGGGCGAGGAGCAGGGCGACATCGTCTTCGGGGCGGGCGGGGAGCAGAGTCCGCAGGACGGTGTCGCCGAGGGCGTCCAGGGACGGGCCCGACTCGGCCAGGGCCTCGCACAGCGCCTCCAGACCCTCGTCGATCGCGCGGTCGTGGCCCTCGACCAGACCGTCGGTGTAGAGGGCGAGGACACTGCTCTCGGACAGTTCGGTCTCGACCGCCTCGAAGGGCAGGGTGCCGAGGCCGAGGGGCGGGCCGTTGGGGACGTCGAGGATGTCGGCGCTGCCGTCCGGGGTGACCACGACGGGCGGGGGGTGGCCGGCGCTGGCGAGCGTGCAGTGGCGGGAGACCGGGTCGTAGACCGCGTACAGGCAGGTGGCGCCGGTGGCCTCGGGGGGTTCGGGATCGTCCTCGGCGGCCAGCCGGGTCACGAGATCGTCGAGGTGGGTGAGCAGCTCGCCGGGCGGCAGATCGATATCGGCCAGGGTGCGTATGGCGCTGCGCAGCCGCCCCATGGTGGCGGACGCCTCGACGCCGCGGCCCACGGTGTCGCCGACCACCAGGGCGGCGCGAGCGCCGGAGAGCGGGATCACGTCGAACCAGTCGCCGCCCACGCCGGTCCAGGTTTCCGAGGGCAGATAGCGCGAGGTGACCTCCACCGCGGCCAGGTCGGGCAGGCGCCGCGGCAGCAGATTGCGCTGCAGAGCCCTGGCCGTCATGCGCTCGCGCTTGTAGCGGCGTGCGTTGTCCACACATACGGCCGCTCGGGCCGTGATTTCCTCGGCCAGCAGCAGGTCGTCCTCGTCGAACGGCACCGGCGTCCGGTGGCGAGCGAAGAACACCACGCCAAGGGTGACACCGCGGGTGCGCATCGGCACCACCAGCTCCGAGTGGATCCCGTACTCCCGGATCCGGGCGGCCCGTACCGGATCGAGGGCGTCCCACCGGACCATGAGCTCGTCACTCATCTGGTAGAGGATGGCCCGGCCCTCGGCCAGGCATTCGGCCGACGGTGAGGACTCCGGGTGGGTGTCCAGTTCGTCCACGTCGACCACGGCCTCCGGGGTTCCGGGGAGGACGGAGCGATGGGCGGCGCGGCGCATGGTGATGGGACCGGACAGCGGGCCCGAGGGGGGTTCCTCACCCTGGTCGAGAAAGGTGAGCAGGTCGACGCCGACGAAATCGGCGACCCGGGGGACGGCCACGTCGGCCAGTTCATGGGCGACATGCGCGAGGTCCAGGGTGGAGCCGATGCGCTTCCCCGCCTCGTTCAGCAGCAGCAGCCGCTCCTGGGGCTGGTGCCGGCGGGTCGTGTCGTACGCGGCGAAGCACACGCCGTACACGCGGCCCGTCCGGTCCTTGAGCGGCGCGAGCGAGATCGTCCAGGCGTGCTCGCGGCTCTCCCCCGGCACCCGCAGATAGGCCTCCAGGACCTGCCGTTCGCCGCTTTCCAGCACGCGACGCATGCCCTCCTCGGTCTTCTCGCTCTCCGGGTGCGACAGGAGCTCGACCAGGCGCATACCGCGCATCCGATCCTCGGTGAGGGCGGCCGCCGCCTCCATTTCCGCGTTCGCCCGTACCAGCCGCAGGTCCGTGTCGAAGACCGCAAGCACGCACGGGGCCTGGGTGAACGCCCCCACAGCCGCGTCGGCCTCGGGCGAACGCGGTTCCCGCGCGACGGCGGACACCAGGAGCCACCCGGTGGCACCGCCGTCCGCCACCACGCGGTGCGCCAGCGCCTCCGCCTCCACGCGATGGCCGTCACGGTGGCACAGCCCCACCCGTCCGCTCCACCTCGACCGGCCGGCCAGACAGCGCCCGACCGCCTCGACGGCGGTCTCCTCGGCCCATAGCTCGGTCACCGCTCGCCCCACGATCTCCTCGGACCGGTAGCCGAGCAACCGCTGGGCGCCCTCGCTCCACCCGGTCACGACGCCGTGCGAATCCATCGTGGCCGTGGCCAGGTACACCATGTCGAGAGGCTCGTTCACCACGGGGGACATCGTCTTACGGCTCCGGCAGCCACCATTCGATCATCAAAATCGTGGCGTCGTCGCTGAGTTCGTCGCGCCGGCGGTCGACGATGGCGTGAATGAGCAGGCGGAGCACCTCGGGGGCGTTCTGCCCGGCGGCCGTCGACCGGATGATGTGGTCGGTGAAGCGGTCCAGGCCGAATTGTTCGACTCCCTCATTGCGCGATTCCACGACACCGTCGGTGTACAGCAGAATCCGGTCACCGGGTTCCAGGGCCGCCTCGTGTATCTGCCGGGCACTGGCGGCCAGGCTGGCGGGCAGGCCCAGCGGAGGCTCGGAAGGCCGCTGCAGTTCCTTCTCCAGCAGCCGGTGGCGGCGGATGAGCAAGGGGGACGGATGGCCGCAGTCGGACCAGCGCAGCACCCCCGTGGGCATGTGCAACTGGGTGAAGATGCCGGTGCAGAACTGATCCGGGAGCCAGGTCGACAGCGCCGAGTCCACGGCGCCGACGAGCGAGGCCAGGTCGGCGCCCGTACGCCGGGCGTTGCGTGACCCCGCCATGGCCACGGAGGTGGCGAGGCCGGACGCCAGATCGTGGCCCATGGCGTCGAGGATCGTGGCGTGCAGCACGTCCGCGGTGAACGAATGGTCGAAGGCATCGCCTCCCAGCTCGTACGCGGGCTCCACGACGGCCGTCGAGACCACCCGGCCGGTGCCGATCGAACGTGGGGGCAGAAAGGCCCGCACCATCTCCGTGGACAGCTGCATGGGCCGGGTCCGGGTGCGCTGCGCGAACGTGTCGATGTAGGTGCGCTTGGAGGTGATCACCAAGCCGAGGAGCGAGGCCGGCGTCCGCGAGCGCCACAGCCGCAGCCCGTCCAGGAACTCCATCCGCAGTCGCAGGACTCCCAGCCGCTCGGCCCCGTTGGCCAGCGGCAGCCATACGACCAGCCCGCCCGAGCCGTCCTCCTCCACCCGCAGGGCGTCCGTGCGGTACGCCCATCCGGCGAGGGAGGCGTCCACCGGGAGTTCCGTCTCGTCCTCTGCCAGCGGCAGCAGCAGCCTCTGCTGGAGATCGATCAGATGGACGACGGCACGGCCCAGGCCCATGGCCCCGGCATAGCGGTTCAGGACCTCCGGGAACTCCGCAGGGGAGGCTTGCTGGATGGCGCCGACCAGCTCCTCGAACAGCTGTTCGGCGGCCCCGGCCGAGGTCGACACATCCGCGTCCACCATACGAGCAACTGTACGGCGGGCTCTCTTCCTGCGTCGTCCGCGGCCACCGTGCCGGCCGCCCCGCGGGGCCGGCTCAGCCCTCCTCCGCCGGCGGCCGGGGCGCGCCCTCGCCCTCCGCACGGGCCACCTGTCAGACCCCTCACCGGCACTGGCCCACCTGGCTGCGACCACACCGCGACCACCCCAACCAGCACCACAACCCACTCAGAGCGCTCTGCTCCCCCACCCCGGCCCTCACTTCACCCACCGCATCCCAGCCCCAGGGAACGCATGCGACCACCACGCGACCACCACACCGAAACACGCGGAAAAAGGCCGCCTCCGCTACTCGCGGAAATGGCCTCCGACCTGCGAAAACACTGGTCGGGACGACAGAATTCGAACCTGCGACCCCTTGCCCCCGGCGGGTGCCCGCTCAGAACAGTGCCAGGCCCTCGCCGCTGGTGTCCGCGATGACTGGCCGGAACTGAGCAGGGAGGCCGTCCAAACGGTCAGGACCGGCCGCGGCGGCCACAGCAGGAGCCGTCTCGGCCAACCAGAGACGAAACCGCTCGGCGGCTTCGCGGTAGGGGACTCGCGCCAGGACACGGTGCTCGCCGGAGGGGCAGAAATCGACTGCGACAGTGAGCAGGCAGGAACGGGGCGCGTTCTGACTGCCCGTCCAGGACACGCGCAGGACACCGCAGGGCTCGCGCCCGCCGGGGGCACGGTGGGTCGGGCGCAGCGATCGGCAGGCTATGTGGGCGGTCCATGCGGCGAGGTGTGGCAGCGGCAGAGTGGTGCGTGCGCGGCAGCCGGGGCAGCGGTGCCAGTGGCGAAGCCAGTCGTCAGCGCCGGTGTCGAAGAGGCGTGTGTAGCGGTTCGCCACGCGGATGTCGTTGCTGTACAGGTGGTCGGGGCGTTCCTGTGTGTTGCAGGACTGGCAGACAGGGGCGCGGACGTAGCCGTGTTCGTGGCAGTGGTCGAGCACGGTGGCGGGCGCGGTGCGGCAGACGGCGCACACCCACCCGGCCACCCTGCGGGAGGTGCCGGGCTTCCTGCTGAGCACCGAGTACAGCTGGCCTTCCAGCTCTCCGTTGTACAGACGCAGTGAGGCGGTGGGGCCCTCGGGGCTCGTCGTCTGCCGACCGCCAAAGTCTCGGGCCTGCCGGGGGTGAGAGGGCGGCTCGGCGGCGGCTGCGCCTGCCCGGTGGGTCCGTGCGGCTTGCACCCACCGTGTTTCCATGTGCTCGGCCGCGTCGAGCAGCCTGACCACAGCGCGCGGCAGCCACCATGTCCGCTGCGTCCCGTCGCGGGTCCGCTCCACGAGTATCTGTCGCCAGTCGATCCCCGCCAGATGGTACGGCCGGCCGACTTCACCTCGTGCTGCCCGCTCGGGGCCGCTCGGCTCCCGCAGTTCCCCCGCGATGCGCCGGCGCCAACGCAGCTGCGTTTCCTCGTCGCACTCCTGTCTCGACACCCCACGAAACGGACCGATGCGGACCAGGTCCTGCCGATCCATCGCCACCGCGTTCAGTTCCGCGGCCG
This sequence comes from Streptomyces sp. NPDC059455, assembly GCF_042750115.1. Lineage (NCBI taxonomy): Bacteria > Bacillati > Actinomycetota > Actinomycetes > Kitasatosporales > Streptomycetaceae > Streptomyces > Streptomyces sp. NPDC059455. Next base: position 26,411 of record NZ_JBHYVB010000121.1, on the reverse strand, counting down.
CCCGGCGCACCTCAGCCTCCGGAACACTCCACTGACCGTCGCTCGCCCTCACCGTCGCCACCACATGGCCGCCGAGCAGGACGTACCCCACCCGGGCATGGGCTGGAGACCAGGTGAATGCCCCAGAAGCCGTCGGCACAGCACTGTCGGCCGTCACATCGACCCACAGAGCGTCCGCGGCGCCCAAGGTGATCAGGCCGTCCGGACGGCCCGGCATGACATGCTCTGACATACCGACAGGCTAACGGCCCGCAACGCGGCAACGGGTTCCAAACGCCTCGGTCAGCCGGACCGCCCCCCACGCCACATCCGCCGCCCGTAGGTCGGCACCCGCTACGTACACATCCTGGGCGCCACCTCCCATCCCGACGGCCCCTGGACCACCCAGCAGGCACGCAACCTCCTCATGGAACTGGGCGACCGAGCCTCCGAGTTCACGGTCCTGGTGTGGGACCGGGCCGGGCAGTTCACCGATGCGTTCGACGCCGTCCTCGCCGGCGCCGGCCTCACGGTCGTGAAGATCCCTCCGCGCAGCCCCCGCGCGAACGCGTACGCGGAACGATTCGTCCTCACCGTCCGCTCCGAGGTGACTGATCGCATGCTCATCCTCGGCCGGCGCCACCTTCGCACCGCGCTCAACGAATACGCCCGCCACTACAACGGCGAAGACGCCACCGCGGACGCCGACTCAAACCGCCCGACCCCACCATCCCATCGCCGACCTCTCGCAAGAACGGATCAAGCGCCGACCCGTCCTCGGGGGACTTATCAATGAGTATGAAAGGGCCGGATAAGTTCGCAGGTCAGTGCGGCGGCCCTGTTTTGGAACCCCACAGGAGCTCTATGGGCGTGAACGAGTGCGGGGAAGGGCTCACCGGTGTGGGCCAGGATTCTGTCGCGGTCATTGGAATGTCGTGCCGGGTTCCCGGCGCCGAGGATGTGCTCCTTCTGGAAGCTGCTGAAGGCGGGCGAGCACGCGATAGCGGACGGGCCCGCCGACCGGTGGCCCGCGGACATCGCCGAACTGGCGCGGCACCCGCAAGGTGGATTCGTCGACGGCGTCGGCGACTTCGACGCGGGCTTCTTCGGAATCTCCCCGAGAGAGGCCGCGGTGATGGACCCGCGCCAGCGCATGGTGCTCGAGCTGGGCTGGGCGGCTCTGGAAGACGCCTTCCTGCCACCGGAGAGCCTGCGTGGCAGCGCCACCGCGGTGTTCCGGGGCGCCGCCGGCGACGACTACGCCTCCCTGGCGCACCGGCACGGCGGTGACGCGCTGTCCCACCACTCCATCGCCGGTCTGAGCCGCGCCCTGATCGCCAATCGGGTCTCCCATCAACTGGGTCTGCACGAGCCGAGCCTGACCGTGGACACCGCACAGTCCTCCTCCCTGGTCGCAGTGCACATGGCCTGCGCAAGCCTGCGCTCGGGAACCGCGCCTCTGGCGCTGGCCGGCGGGGTCCACCTGAACCTGGTACCGGAGAGCACGATCGCCTTCGCCCGCTCCGGAGCGCTGTCGCCCGACTGCCGCAGCCACACCTTCGACGCCCGCGCCAACGGATTCGTCCGCGGCGAAGGCGCGGGCGTCGTCGTACTCAAGCGGCTGGCCGACGCGATCGCCGACGGCGACCAGGTGTACTGCGTACTGCTCGGCGGCGCCGTCAACCACGACGGCCCCGGCGCGCTGAAGCGGCGCGCCGATCGTGAGCCCGGCCGGCTCGGGCGGTGCGCCGGGCAGGTTCGTGAGCAGGCGTGGCCCTTCCGGGAGCGCCGCGATCGCGACGACGTACGGCGCCTCCCCCTCGAAGCCGGGCGAGGCGCGGTGGACGACGACGTACGACGCCAGCGTGGCCCGGCCGCTCGCTCTCTTCCAGGACACCGGGCCGCCGGTGAAGGGCGACCTGGCGCGAGGCGGGAAGAACGCTCGTCCCGTGCGCGCGCACGTGGGCAGCCACAGCTCACCGAGCCGTGCCTTGTCCCAGTAGGTCTGCGTCTCGGGCGTAGGCGCCGGACGGAATTTGTCACCCACGCGTTTCCTCAGCCAGCGCGCAGTGGGCGGACGAACGAGCGGATGTCCGCGGTGATCAGCTGCGGTTCCTCGGCCGCCGCGAAGTGACCACCGCTGGGGAACATGGTCCACTGGCGCAGGTCGCTGTGTGCGGCGACGAGCGATCGGGGCCGGTACAACAGGTCCCGGGGGAGAACGGCCACCGCTGTCGGCACGCTGATCTCGGGCTTCACGTCATTGGCCAGCCCCATGGGCAGGTGGACTTCGGAGGCCCGGCAGAACAGCTCGGACCCGACGAAACTGTTCGTGAACCAGTACAGCGAGAAGTGCGTCAGCAGCGTGTCCTTGTCGAAGCGGGTCTCCACGTCTCCGTGGCAGTCGCTCCACGCCCGGCGGCGCATGAGCATCCACGCCGCCTGCCCCACGGGGCTGTCGTGCATCGCCCAGGCCAGGGTCTGCGGGTCGAAGGCATGGATCAACGCATGGTAGAAAGCTCCCGGACCCCTGTCCTGACCTGCGATGACTGCCAGTTCCTCCGGAGTGAGCCCGGCCGGGTCACCGGCGTCATGGGGCACTCCGGGCAGGATCGGGAAGCTCATGTGGACACCGATGAGCGAGTCCGGATGTGCGTGGCCGAGTCGTGCGGTCACAAAGGCACCCGCGTCGCCGCCGTGGGCGACGAACCGCTCGTAGCCCAGCCCCCGCATCAGCTCGACCCATAGGGCGGCGGTCTCGACGTAGCCGACACCGGTGCGGGTCAGGGGCCCGGAGAAGCCGAAGCCCGGCAGTGAGGGAACAACGACGTCGAAGGCGTCCTCAGGATCACCGCCGTGCGCGGCGGGGTCGGCCAGCGCCATGATGACATCCCTGAAGTCCCAGAACGTCCAGGGCCACCCGTGACTGAGGACGATGGGAACGGGGTCGGGCCCTTTCCCTCGCACATGGATGAAGTGGATCGGCACGCCGTCGATCTCGGTGCGGAACTGTGGGAACTCGTTGATGCGCGCTTCCTGTGCACGCCAGTCGAAACCGTCCTGCCAGTAGGCCACCAGCTCGCGCAGGTAGGTGCCGTTGACGCCGGAGGACCAGTCCTCGTTGTCGAGTTCGGGCGCCCATCTCGTGTCGGCCAGGCGCGCGCGAAGCGCGTCCACCTCACGTTGGGGTACATCGATCTTGAAGGGCTCAATCTGTGCCATCGTTCCTCGGTTTCATCGGAAACTTCTCCTCCAGGCGGGCGCTCACGTGAGCGAGTCGACCGCTGAGATCGGCAGGATCCCCTCGTCCATGGGCACGGCGAGGGCGTTGGTCAGCCGGCCGGCCATCCCGTAGAGCCCCGCGAGCACCGTGAGGTCGAGGATTTCGACGCGAGTGAGCTGCGCCGAGACGCGCTCCCAGACCTCGTCGTCCACGGGGTTCTTCTCGAAGGCCGCGGCGTACTCCATCACGGCCCGCCCCCGCGCCGGGAAGCCTTCGGGTTCCCCATCGCGTACGGCGCGCGCCTCCGCGACGGTGAGGCACACCCGCCCGTGCACCTCCGCCGTTGTCGCGATCTTGAAGTGCTGCCCCCACTCGACGTCGGAGCCCAACTCGGCGCTGAGGCGCAGGATGGTCAGCTCGCGCAGACGTGCGTCGAGGTGCGACTCGGCGTGCACTCCAGCGGCGAGGCCCTTGAAACGCCGGGCAGAGGGCCGGGTTGTGGTAGAGCGCTCGCCCCAGATTCGTCTGGAGGGCCGGTGCCGGCTCGTCATCGGGGATCTCGTCCACCAGGGGCATCCTGTCCATGTGCATTGTCGATTCCTCCTCGGTGAATGGATCGCACGGAACCGTTCCTCACCCCAGACCGGGTGCGGCACCCCGATGACCGCGGACTGGGCGACGGCCGGGTGGAGCGCGGTCATGGGCGCCTCGGCCTGGCCGTAGAACTGGAAGAACACGGGGCCGATCCGCTCGATGGGCTCTTTCAGCCGAGCCGGTCGCCCGCGTGGCTGAGCGGCACGCAGGACAGGACGCGCGGCGGTCGCGGCCATTCCCACTCGGCCAGCATGACGCTCCACAGCGCCGCGCTGCTGCCGCGCCGCGTCGCCATGCTCTTCGGGCTGCCGTCCGGCAGGTTGTGGGAGAGCAGCGCCACCCGAGTCCCCTCGACCACGCCGAGGCTCGTCAGCGCCTGCACGTACTGGGATGTCGCGTCGTGTACCTCGCCGACGGTCGCTGTCCGACCGTCCGGGAGGTGCGGCAGCGGGCGGCCCGGGTCCTGGTTGAGCGCGTTCACCAGTAGGTCGATCGTGTTGAGGGGACGACGAACGGGGTCTTGCGAGTACATGCCGGACCGGGCTCCTCTGCGTTCGGGTGCTGGACGGCACGCGACCTTGACATTGCCTAGGACGATGGCACGCGACGGGGCGTGCGACATCGGGCAACTGTCCGATGTCTGCTCCGTGACGTAGGACAACCGGCGCGGTGGGGCGATCAGACTCGCTCGTCCTGCTGCCTCCAGAGGCGGTACAGGCACACGGTGAGGAAGAACTGAGCGCGCCGGTTCGGCTCGGCGAGCGAGTAGCCGAGCTCGGCCTCGGCCTTCTGCACCCAGTAGGCCACGGAATTGTGGTGCAGGTAGACCTGCGCCGCGGCCTTCCGCAAGGAGCCCGTGATCGCGTAAGCCTCCAGGACGAACAGGATCTGCTCGCCGTACTGCTCGAACAGTCCGGCGAGGACCCCAACCTCCGGCACGGCGTCGATCTCGTCGTGGCTGAGACGGCAGAGGGCCGCAAGCCCGGTGAGCCGCGCGCCGTCGATCAGTACGCCGTGAATGGGCTGGTACGGGCCGCGGTCGTGCGGCGAGGGCCGGGTGAACAGGTACGCGTCATGGGCGTTGACGTACGCTTCCCGGGTGCGTGCCGCCGGCACGATCCTGCTGTACGCGGCCCGGACGTCGACGGGGACTCCCGGAACGGTGACGCCGTCCGCGCCGTCCGCCATGAGGAGGAGCACCGCTTTCCTCTGGTGATCCGTGCGGGCAACGATCTTCTGCGCGTCCGCGACCGCCTCCGCGAAGTGCTCGACGCCGGCGCCGGGGCCGCTGCACAGCAGAACTCGGATCTCCGTGTGGCGGGTGATGCCGAGCCGCGTGAGCGCCGATTCGTGCGCGGCCTCGCTCGACGTGCCGTTGATGAGCACGCTGATCGGCTCGGACTCCGTGTGCGTCAAGGCCGCGCCCCAACGCTCGATGATCGACACGGCGGCGGACAGCCGGTTGAGGAAGTGACGCGCCGTGGGCTCGGGCAGGCCATCGACCCAGACCCGGCCGCCGGAGCCGACCACCGGCACCGAGAACGCGGTCAAGGGGCTGCCCACCGGCGTCAGCGCCCCACACCCATTGCGGGCGACGCCGCCCCCGTCGTCCCTGGCCCTTCCCACAGCGGCCCGCATGAAAAGCGCCGCTCGCTCGATCAGGCGGTCGAGGTCGGCGCCTTCGAAGAGCTGCGTATCGAAGAAGGCGGTGATGGTGGACTCATCCGGCTGTTTCGTCGACGCTGGCCCCTGGGAGTTCACTGCTGCGTCCCTTCGCTCACCACCGCATTGCCGGTTTTCGAGGGCGGGAGTGGGGGAACAGCCTAGCCTCTCTGTTTCGCTTCGGGTGGCTGAGCCGGGCTGAGCGGGTGTAGGGCCGTGAGGCGTGCGAATGCGCTGGTCAGCTCGTTTCGCCAGGGCCAGGTTGCGGAGATGCGCAGGTGGAGGCGGCGGCCGCCGCGGGTGATGCGGGCTGCGGCGGGCAGTGGTCGGTAGCGGAGCTTCTTCGGCTCGGCGGGGGCCAGTTCGCCCTCCAGCAGCGGTGTCTGGGTCCAGGCGAGCAGGTCGATGGCGGTCGGGGACAGCTCCGGCCACGACTTGGTTGATGGTGAAGTAGCGGGAGGGGAAGCGGCCGAAGCCGGTGGTCTTGCCCCAGCGGATGCGGTCCTCGACGCGGGCGTGCGCGCGGTGGCGGACCTCCAGGTGCTGCAGGGAGTCTTCACTGAAGGGGGTGTCGGTGAGGAAGACCTGGTGGCGCATGCCCTCGTCCAGGTCGAACAAGGAGGGCTGGGTGCCGGGGTGCGGGCGTTCACGGCGGACGATGATCCGTGTGCCGTCCGGGTAGCCGACGAGATCGACCATACCGGTCAGCTCGGCGACTTGCGCACCGGCGCGGAGGTTGCCGTCCTGTTCCAGCGCGGGGTGCCAGACCTGTTCGGGCAGTGCCCGGATCGCGCGGCGGACTGGCTCGGTGACGGGAGACCCGACCGAGAAGAACGTGTGGATGCCACGCTCGCGCAGGGGGGCGTATGTGGTGCGGGAATGCTTTGGCTGCTCCGGCGCTGTCGGCCCTGAGCAGTCCGGCCAGGGCTTCGCCGGTGTTGTCCAGGAAGCACAGGATCGGGTGGTAGCCGAAGCCACGTTTGTACGTGGGTGCTGCCTGTTCTTTCTCGGAGTGGCAGGTGACCAGGGTGGCGTCGATGTCCGGGACCAGGCCGGACAGGTCGCGCCCACCGGCCCGTGAAGCCGGTGTCCCTGCCCAGGTCTCAGCGGCTTGCAGCCATGCGACTTCCCGGGCGGCGGCCCGGGCCGTGCGCAGTGCCGTGAGTGCGGTGGTGTCGATACCGGCCGGCAGCCGCCAGGGCGGTGGGGGTGGAGGCCACCGGGCCGAACACCGCACGCTGGTCGCGCAGCAGAGTGAGGTCCGCAATCGCCTCGCCGCCGTCGGCGGGCATGACAGCCAGATCGGTCGCGACCCGGCCGGGTTCGTGTCCGGTGCCCCGGGGCCGAAGTCGACGCAGCGCGTCGGTGAAGGCGTCGGTCAGGCCGGTGGCATCGGCGAGATCGGCCAGCAGGCGGGATCCGGCGTGGTTGACCACCCCGCGACCCTCGGCCGAGACAACGAGCTTGGGACGTGACCCGGTAGTGTTCACGCAGAAAGTGCCTTCCTGCTGTGACGACAGAGACCTTGGGCGCCATCTCATTTGGGCCGGTAGCCTGTCGGTCGTGGTTTCGATCGTCGAGCGGCTGGTGCCGGATGAGTTGTGGGAGTTGTTCCAGCGCGTGGTCCCGGAGGCTCCGTCCCGGCCCCAGGGCGGTGGCCGGCGCCGGCACGGTGACCGGGAGGTACTGGCCGCAATCGTGTTCGTTGCCACGTCGGGCTGCACGTGGCAGCAGTTGCCGTCCGCGTCGTTCGGGCCGTCGGGAGCGACGGCTCACCGGCGTTTCGCGGAGTGGTCGAAGGCCCGAGTGTGGGCTAGGCTCCACCGCCTGGTCCTCGACGAACTCGGCTCCCGCGGTGAGTTGGACTGGTCCCGCCGCGCGATCGACTCGGTGAACATGCGGGCTCCGAAAAGCACTTCCTGGCCTTCACAAGCATCGCCTGCACCCTCATCTGCTACCGCAGACTCACCAAATGAGATGGCGTCTTGGACAACGCCGTCACCAAGAGTTCTTCGCCTCGCTGGAAACAGAACTCATCGACCGAACCGCCTTCCCCACGTGCCACCACACCAAGCAGGCCCTTTTTGACTACGTTGAGGGCTTCTGTAACCCGCGCCGCCAGCACTCCGCGAACGGCCCGCACAGCCCACCGAATTCGAACATCGACACGCCGCTGAGGCATTGGCCAACCTCGCACAAGCCGCGGCATGGGCTGCAAGCCCGTCTGTGGCCATCAGACCGGGGCAACTCCAATCCGGCGGGTGGTCGCTCGTCGTTTCACCCTGAACGCTCGATGCGGGCGAGCACCTTATCGGAGATCCGGTGCAGCGTCCGTAGCTCGTCCGGGGCCAGGACGTTGATGAACAGGTCCAGCACCTGGCTGACGTGCCCAGGGGCCGCGTCTGCCAGGTACGCGAAACCGGCTTCGGTCAGGATCGCCTGCGTGTAACGCCCGTTGTGCGGGTCGGGCTCGCGGCACACGAACCCGCGCTTCTCGAGCCGACCGATCATGTGGGACAGGCGGGACAGTTCCGTGTTGGCCAGGACCGCGAGCTCGCTTATCCGCAGGCGGCGCCCGGGCTGGTCGGAGAGGTGCGCCAGCACGTGGTACTCGATGAAGCTGAGCTTCGAGTCCTGCTGGAGCTGCGACTCCAGCGCCGCCGGCAGCCTCTGGAGGAGCTTCATGAACCCGCGCCACGCCGCTAGCTGATCAGCGCTGAGCTGGCGCGGCTCGGACATCTTGGGCTCCCCTGGGGCAGACATATGCGCAGCATACCCATGTCACCGAGGGCCTGACTTGAACATTCACGCGAGGTAGGCTAGGTTCGCACTTGAATATTCAAGTGTGAGTGCGTCCAGATGGGAAGGACCATCCATGAGCGACCTGAAGCTCGCCATCATCCTCGGCAGCACCCGCCCCGGCCGTAACGGTGAAGCGGTGGCGAACTGGGTACTGGCCAAGGCCAAGGAGCGGACGAACGCCGACTACGAGCTGGTCGACCTGCTCGACTACCCGCTGCCGCACCTGGACGAGGCCGTGCCGGCGAGCAGGGGCGCGTACGCGGGCGAGCACACGAAGGCCTGGTCCGCCAAGATCAAGGAGTTCGACGGATACGTCTTCGTCACCCCGGAGTACAACCACTCCACCTCTGGGGTGCTGAAGAACGCTATCGACTACCTCTACGCTGAGTGGAACAACAAGGCAGCAGCCTTCGTGTCGTACGGCTCGCTCGGCGGTACGCGGGCGATCGAGCACCTGCGGGCGATCTCGAGCGAGTTGCAACTGGCCCACGTGCGCCAGCAGCTGTCGTTCTCGTTGCTCACCGACTTCGAGAACTTCTCGGTGTTCAAGCCCTCCGTGACACACGACCATGCTACTTCCGTCCTGTTCGACCAGCTCGAGTCCTGGGCCGGCGCGCTCAAGTCCGTCCGAAGCTGAGTCTCGATGAAGCTTTACGGGCTCGAAGAGCACTTCGTCACCGCCGACGTGCTCGATGCGTGGAAGCGGCGCGACCCCCAGCTCGCCGAGCCGATGATGAAGTGGGCTGTCGCCAGTGACATCACGCCGGCGTTGCTGGACCTGGGCGGCGGACGCATCGCCGCGATGGAGGACGCCGGGATCGACACCGCGGTGCTGTCGCTGACGACGCCGGGGCTGCAGAACCTCGACGCGGCGGAGGCAGTCCCCTTGCAGGCGCCCACGAACGACGCGATCGCTGCCGCCGTGCGCCGCCACCCGGGGCGATTCCAGGGGTTTGCGGCGCTCGCCACCTCCGCACCGTCGGCCGCGGCCGAGGAATTGCGGCGTGCGGTCACCGAGCTGGGGCTCAACGGCGCGCTGGTCAACGCGAACTCCGGTGGCCGGGCTCTGGACGCGCCCGGATTCTGGGACGTCTACGAGGCTGCCGAGGATCTGCGCGCACCGATCTACCTGCATCCCAGTGTTCCGTTCCCGGCCGTCACCGCGGCCTACTACCGCGGTTTCGGTGAGCCGGTGGACAGCATGCTGGCGACCGGGGCGTTCGGTTGGCACTACGACGCCGGGCTGACCGTGCTCCGGATGATCGTCGGTGGCGTGTTCGACCGGTTCCCCAAGCTGCAGGTCATCCTGGGGCACTGGGGCGAGGTGGTGCTGTTCTACCTCGACCGTGTCGCGGCCATGGACAAACTCACCGACCTGCGGCATCCGATCGCGGAGTACTTCCGCTCGAACATTTTCATCACCCCGGGCGGCATCTCCAGCCACAAGTACCTGCGGTGGAGCCTGGAGACGGTGGGGATCGAGCGGATCATGTACGCCTCGGACTACCCGTTCAACCGGGAGAGTACCGGATCCGCACGGCGTTTCCTGGAAACGGCACCGATTGGCGAGGCCGACCGCGAACGTATCGCCTTCCGGAACTGGGAAAAGCTCGTCGCCGGTATCCGGCGCTGACCGATCGCGCCGAAAGGGGGTTCGCGTGCCGGTTCTGCCTGGCCGGGAGGCCGCTGTATTTCACCGATTCGGGTAGTGGTGGGGATGCAGTCGCGTTCCTGCACCCCGCCTCGCGCTCGGCTGACAGTTGGGTGCACCAGGTCGGCGAGTTCGTCTCGGCCGGCTTCCGGGTCGTCGCCTACAACCGCCACGGCACGAGTCGCCCTCCCCGCGCGGAAGCTGTCTGACTCACCTCGCTGCCCTGGCACCTATCGGAACCTGCACTCGATTTCCTGACGTGTCACCGCGTCCGCCCGAACCGCACTGTCCCCGTCCCGAAAAGGAGCCAACGCACTTGAGCGAGTCCCAAAGCCGACTGCAGGTCGTGTTCACCGATCTGCGCCGCGCCGTCGACGACGTCATCCTCAAACACCAGGTCACCCTCGAGGAACTGTTTGCCACGATCGGATGGCTGCAGCAGGTCGCCGACGCCGGCGAACTGCCTTCCGCGAGCATCTTGTTCTACAAGACCGTCCTCAAAGGAACCGTGGGCGCGACCTACGCCCACCCGGAGAAGGACGGCGCGAGTCACTGGGAGATGGAGGGCCCCGCCCACCGCCCCGGAGCCCCCGTCCTGCACAGCCCCGCCGTCCTGCCCATGCGCCCCGACGAACCCGGAGAACCCCTCATCGTGTCCGGGACCGTACGCACCACCACAGGCGACCCGCTGCCCGGAGCCGCCCTGGAGATCTGGCAGATCGACGCCAACAACGTCTATTCCGGCATGGACAGCAGCGACTTCGAACCGCTCGACATCCCCAACGACTCCACCGGCATCCCCGCCAGCAACCTCCGCGCCAGAATCATCACCGATGCTGACGGCCGCTACGAGTTCCGCACAGTGATGCCCGGCACCGAAACCTTCGGCCTGGCCACGGACAGCCCACTCGCCACACTGACCCGAGCGTTGCAGCTTCAAGGCCTGCGCCCGCTGCACATCCACGCGATCGTCTCCGCCGACGGATGCCTACCACTGACCACCCAGATCTACTTCGACGGCGACCCACTGGTCGCCAGCACCATCGAAGGCGCTATCCCCGCCGACGCGGTCAAGACCACTACCCGCCATGACGACCATCACGCTCGCGGATTCGACCAGCCTTACCGCACCCTCACCTACGACTTCGTCTTACGCCCCACGGCCGAAGGCGCCACTGCCACTCCACAGTAAACGGTGCAGAGTCGGCACACGCAGCGGAGCGCGGCAAGCACCCGCACCGACCATGCCGGCTCGTCGTCTGAAGAAGCGCAACGCCTGATCGACATCACGCCACAACAACCGGAGAACAACCATGCGCGCACTGCGCATCTCCGCCGCCTACGGCCAGCCCACCCTTGGCGACGTCCCGATCGCGGAAGTCGGCGAGGACGCCGTCGACGCCGCCGACGCTGGCAGCGAGGTCCTGGTCAACGGCACAACGCCGGATCGGTCGCCGACCAGGGTGTCGTCGCCTACTACGCCGACCGCGTCGACGCCCTGGTCAACCTCGCTGGAAACTCCCCCGAGCAGATCCCCTCAGGCGAGGTCAAGGAGGCCAGCGGGGTCTCCTTCACCACCACGGGACCTGACGAGGACACCCTCGCCGCTGTCGGCCTCACCGGCCGTAAGGTGATGGCACACGCCACCCGAGAGGTCACCACTCCGGTCGCGACAAAGGGCGCGGAAGGCTCCACGCAGGTCAGCGTCGCCCAGGTCCTCGACTCGACCACGCCGCCGAAGGACTCGCCATCCTCGCCTCGGGCAGCACTCGCGGGTCACCTTCTGAGTTCGAGACAGACGTTCGTCTCCACAAACCACCTAGTAAGGTCAACCATGAATGCTGCTGCCGATCCTGCGGCCGTCTACGACCAGTTCATGAGAGTGCGGGCTCCCGCCAGTCGCGATCAGCGTCGCTGGACGCCGGCCGATGGGCCGATGCCCGCGCTCTACCTCAGCCATGGCTCTCCGGCGCTGTTCGAGGACGCGGTGTGGATGAGCGAGCTGTTCGGCTGGTCCCAGGCGCTGCCCAAACCGACGGCGATCCTGATCGTCAGCGCGCACTGGGAATCGGTGCCGCTCAGCCTGTCGGCGTCGGGCCCCAACACGCCGTTGGTCTACGACTTCGGGGGCTTCGCCCAGCGGTACTTCCAGATGACCTACGAAACACCGGACGCCGGCGCACTGGCCGCCCGGGTCGCGGCCTCGATGCCGGACAGCGAACCGTTCCACCAACACGCCAGCCGCGGCCTGGACCACGGTGCGTGGGTCCCGTTGAAAACCATGTACCCCTACGGCGACGTTCCGGTCCTGCAGATGTCCTTGCCTACACACGACCCCGCCCGGCTGATGGACATCGGCGGTCGGCTGCGGGGTCTGCGCGAGGAAGGCGTCCTCGTGGTCGGGTCGGGCTACATGACGCACGGGGTTCCCTTCCTCACCCGGGACCAGTTCGTGCACAACGTCGTGCCGTCCTGGTCCGCCGACTTCGATGCCTGGGCGGCCGACGCCCTCGCCCGTGGTGACCTCGACACCTTGATGAACTACCGCAGCCTCGCCCCCGCAGTGCTCTTCGCGCACCCCACCGTCGAGCACTACACGCCGATGTTCGTCACCCTCGGAGTCGCGACCGACGCCGAAGTGCCCGTCCGGACGACGATCGAGGGCTACCGGTTCGGGCTGTCCAAGCGATCCTTCCAAGTCTCGTGATCGAACCGGCCGCAGGAGACCGACCAGTAGGACTCCGTTAGACCTAACGGAGTCCTCCTAGGATCCTTGAGTTCTAGCCTCGCGCTTTCATGAAGCGGGCTGTCCGACAGGCGGTCAGGTAAGCGAAAAATGCCTCTGACCAGCGAGAATGAGGATTGCTGAGGTCCTTGTTCCCGCCCCTGTCGGAGGCACTTTCCAGGTGAGTCGAACCGGAATGGAGCAAGCTTCCTGGCCTTCTTAGAGAAGGCCATCAAGCCGCACGCGGGGACCCAGATCCATGTCGTCCTGGACAGCCTCTCCACGTACACCACTCCGCGGTCATCCTGGGCTCGGATGCCACTGCGTCGGCTGCTGGTCGCCGGTGTGCGTCCGCCGGTAGCGACCGGGAGAGGTGCCGTGCACGCGTTTGAAGGCGTTGGCAAAGGCGTACTGCGAGCCGTACCCGACGCTGCGCGCGATGGACTCGAGAGATGTGCCGCTTTCTTTGAGCAGGCGGGCGGCAATGCTCAGTCTCCACCAGGTCAGGTAGGTCAGCGGCGGCTCTCCCACCAGAGTGGTGAATCGGCGCGCGAACGCCGCCCGGGACACGTTGGCTTCCTTGCCCAGTTCCTCGACGGTCCAGGCGTGGGCCGGGTTCTCGTGCATGGCGCTGAGAGCGGCACTGATAACGGGGTCGGCAAGCGCTGCGGACCAGCCGGGCGCGCCGCGGTCGGACTCGTCCTCAAGCCAGGCTCGAAGCATGTAGATCAGCAGCAGGTCGAGCAGCGTGGAAAGGGCGGACACGGATCCCTGCTGTGGGTTTTGCAGTTCGGTGCCGAGCAGGGACACGGCGGAGTGCAGTGCGGGATGGCGCCCGAACTGCACTCGCAGGTGGATGACGTCCGGCAGGGTGGCCAAGAGGGGATGGGGGTGTGTCTGATCGAGCTGATAGGCCCCGCACAGCAGGGAAGTGGGGCTGTCGGCCGCTGCGTCGGCGTGGCCGAGATTTTCCAGGGCGTGCTGTGCGCCGTGCGGGGTGAGTACCACGTCGCCGATACTGAGCGTTCGCTGTGAACCGTCGGGTGTCAGCAGTCGGCACGATCCGCTCAGCACGATGTGGAACCCGGCTCCGGCGAAAGAGGCGAAGGGGATATGCCAGACACCCGCGCGGTCTTCTCGGTTGGCGAAGGGGCGTCCTGCGCGGAAGGAAGTAATGACATCACTGAGCACGTCCACGTCTGCCAGAGTATGCGATCGATTAAAGATTCGGCGCAAATCGGCACCCATCGTCTCGTTCGCCGGATGACGATTGGTTGTGGTGCGTCAGGTGAGGCGGACCGGGCGACCGGGATTCGCTGCTGGCGCGGTCAGGGGTGCCCACTGCTTGATGGTGAAGGTTTCTCCCTTCCGGACGACTTCGGCCCCTCCGGCGCCGCCCAGATGGGCCGGGATGATGAGGGCGTTGGTGTCTGCGGCCTCTTCCAGCATGCGGCGGCGACTCCTGGCCGCCTGCTGCTGGTCTTCGCTCAGGCAGGTGTCGTGGTCTGGGGTGAGGAACTGCAAGGGCGTGTGGATGAGGTCTCCGACGAAGAAGGCGCGGTCCGTGCCGGAGTGCAGCTTGAGCACCGTGGAACCGGGGGTGTGTCCGGGAGCCAGTTGGAGGGACAGGCCGGCGGCGATGGAGTGCTCGTCGCCTTCCCACAGCAGGGCCTGACCGGCTCGGTGAACGGGCAGCACGCTGTCGTCGAAGCCCGCCCTGCTGTCGGCGGGGTCGCCGAAGTCCGACTTGCGGGGGATGTTGTTAGCGGGGTTCCAGTAGTCGAAGTCGGCCTTGTGCATCAGGTACTGAGCGTTGGGGAATGTCGGTGCCCACTCGCCGTTCTCCAGCCGAGTGTTCCACCCGACGTGGTCGGTGTGCAGATGGGTGTTGACAACTGTGTCCACGTCTTCGGGCTGCACGCCAATCGCGGCGAGCCGGTGTAGGAAGTCGCCGTCGCGGTTGGCCAGCAGACCGTGGACGCGCGGCTTGTCGTTGCCCAGCCCGGTGTCCACCAGGATTGTGCGCCCCTGTCCACGCAGCACCCAGGTCTGCATATGGGCCTGGTAGTCGCCGGTCGCGGCATCCCAGAAGTGCGCGTCCAGCCAGGTCTGGTGTTTTTGCCATGCGTCGGCGGGGATGGAGGGGAACAGCACGCTGACCGGCGCGAAAGAGCCGTGCCACTCGGTGATACGGCTGATCTCGAAATCTCCCAAAGCGAATGTCTGCATGGTTCGAACTTACGAACATGCCGTAAGACGTTCAATAATCATGAGTATCTCATTGATGTGCGAACGTCTCGCTGTAGATGTTATGGATGATAGCGGTCCGTGAACCAATATCTGGCATGCGGAGCGGAGGGTGAACTTCACACAGGACGGCGTTCCGTGCTCGCGGGCAGGTCCACGACCCGGCTGTAGCGCCCGGCTCCACGGCGTCGGCCCCGCGCCAGCCGCCACGCGCCTGCCTCCCGGCCCGAGCGTCCCGGAAGACCCCGCACTGTCCAGTCCGTCCGGGCACTGGTGCTGCGCCTTCGCCAAGAACCTGGTCCTGGGCCTTGAGGACGCCGGCTGCCGGGCACGATCCATCATCAGAGACAGAGACGGGAAGTTCCCCGCCCTGTTCGACGCTGTCCTCAAGGACACGGGGATCGAGGTCGTCCTCACCCTCACCGGCATCCGGATGCCGAGAATGAACTCGGTCATGGAACGGTGGGTGCAGACCTGCAGACACGAACTCCTGGACCGGACCCTGATCTGGAACCAGCGCCACCTCCTCCACGCCCTGCGAGAGTTCGAGGAGTTCTACAACTCCCATCGACCGCACCAGGGCATCGCGAACGCCCGACCGCTACACCCACTGCCCACACCAATCGACGATCCCGACAAGCTGAGCCACCTCGGCATACGACGCCACGACCACCTTGGCGGCATCCTCCACGCATACAAACATGCCGCATGACCTGCACGGACGAGGTATTCGGCAAGCGCAGCGTTCCAAGTGCGCGTTCATGCGGGGGAGCTTGTGGCGCCCTGTTGAGGATCCCCATGTCTTCAGCCTGGAAGACGGCGTCGAACGCCTCGCCGTACTTGCCATCGCGGTCGCGCAGCAAGAAGCGCAGGATCTTGAGGCGTAGGCCAAGGTCGGCGGTGAGGTTCCTGGCATGTTGCACTACCCACTCCCGCGTCGGCGGGCGGTGACCCCGGTGATGTGCAGCCGCCGGGTGCCATGTCCGGCGTCAACTCCCCCTGGAAACGCCTCTGCCCCCACTGCGGATTCTCCCGGGCCAACCGCAGAACGAGCTTCCTGATCGCTTCCGGGGCGGGTGGGCGCCCGGTGCGCCGACGCGTGGTGTAGTCCCGCTTCACAGCGAGCAGCACTGGGGCGAGGTCGGTGAGAAGCGGCCGCTGCGCGGACGGTTCGATGAGGTGTTGTGGACCGCGAGGTCGTCGCCGACGGCATCAGGTGGTCGGTCAGGTCCGCAGGGGCCGCGTATCACCGTTGGCTCCACGGCCCAATGTTCGCCGTCTGCCCCCGTCAGGCTTGCGAAGAACCCGCAGCCCGTCAAGCCCCCACGAGCCTTCAAGGGCTTCCCCGCACGCCGCACCGTGATCTATGCCATAGGCGCACTGCGAGAGTCTCGTCCCCGGGACAGCTGAAGTGTCCGGGTGACGCAGATTGCGACCACGGAACTCGCAAGTAGGACAGCTTGAAGTGACCACACCGGCCGCGAGCTCCAGATACGCACTTTCCTGTGAAGCTTCTGTGAGGAATCGGAATGCTAGCGTCCACATCGCCTTGAAGTTGAGAAGAAGGAGGGGACGTCTTGGCACACCTTGACCACTTCAGCGCCGGATGGCTTTCACCTGTCACCGCGTATGTGATGGCCTGCATCGGTGCCGCGCTCGGACTGCACTGCACCATGAAGGCACTGGTGTCGGACGGCCGCTCCCGGCGCAACTGGCTGGTGACGGCATCGGTCGCGATCGGTTCGGGCATCTGGACGATGCACTTCATCGCCATGCTCGGCTTCGGAGTCGACGGGACCCCGATTCGCTACGACGTCCCGCTCACACTCCTCAGCCTGCTGGTGGCCGTGGCGGTCGTCGGGGCAGGCGTCTTCACCGTCGGCTACGGGCGATCACGCGGGCGCTCGCTCCTCGTGGGTGGCCTGGGTACCGGCCTCGGCGTCGGTGCCATGCACTACCTCGGGATGGCGGCACTCCGGTTCCACGGCAGCGTCGGCTACAAGCTGCCGATCGTCGCCCTCTCACTGGTCATCGCCGTCGCCGCGGCAACGGCCGCGCTCTGGGCCGCCGTTGTAGTGCGCGGCCCCGCGGGAGCGACACTCGCCTCCCTCGTCATGGGGCTCGCCGTGTCCAGCATGCACTACACCGGAATGGCCGCCGTGCGGATCGAACTCGCCCCACAAGGGGGCGTGCTGGACGGTGCCACGGCCACGCAGTTCATCTTCCCACTCGCGGTGGTCCTCGGTTCGTTCCTCTTCCTCGCGTCGGCCTTCGTAGCCCTGTCGCCCACCGAACGCGAGGCAGCCGAAAGCGCCGACGCCACCGCGGCCGCACCGCTCGACGACGCCGCCGCACCGGTCGGCTGAGTCCAGCCAGCGCCTTGCCCCGCCGCAACCGCCACCACCACCGAACCCCCTCACCCCTGACAGCTCGAGGAATTGATGAGCACATTCCTGGTGCCACGTTCGATCCGGGCGAAGATCGTCTGCCTCCTGATGGTCCCCGCCGTCTCCCTGATGGCGCTGTGGGCCTTCGCCACCGTCACAACGGCGCGTAGCGTCTCGGAACTGAGCCAGTACAAAGAAGCCAACTCCTCCCTCCTGAACCCGCTGGAATCGCTCGTCACCGCCGTACAGTCCGAACGCTCCGCCACCCTGCGTCAACTCGCCGCACCCAGCCGTGAACGCGCCGACGACGCGGTGGACAGGGAGAGGAACACCGACGCGGCCGTCGCCGCGCTCCGCAGCGGAATCCGGGCGAGCAGCCTGGACAGCGAGGGCGTGGGTGCGAACCCCGCGGACCGCGTGGACCAGCTGATGACCGACCTCGACGATCTCGGCGGGCTGCGCGAGCGGCTGCGTGGACGCGATGCCGGGTGGCAGGACGCCTACGACGCCTACAACAGCACGATCGCCCGCGCCTTCGCCCTGGAAGGATCCCTGGCCGCCATGCCGGGCCCCGACACTGCCTCGGCGACGCGCGTCGTCCTCGAACTGGCGCACTCCCGAGAGATGATCGCCCGTGAGGACGCGCTGATGGGCGCCGCACAGGTGTCGGGCCGTATCACCGGGGGCCAGTACGTGGAGTTCGTCGGTGCCGCCCACACCCAGCGGTACCTGCTCTCCGCTTCCGTGGACGATCTACGGGACACCGACGCGGCCCCGTACCGGAAGATCCTCACCGGGACCGCCATGCGGCAGCTGCGGGGCATCGAGGACGCCATGTTCGAGGCAGGTAACCGCAAACAAGACGGACAAGCCGGACAGGTCGCCGCGTCCGCCGACTGGAGCACGCCCGCCGGAGACGTCCTCCAGCAGCTCGCACGGGCGCAGCAGCAGGCGGGCACGGGCGCCGCCGACAGCACGGACCCCCTCTCGTTCGACGCCCTCGGCGGCTCGGGCGTCGCCGTGGTCCTCGGCCTCGTGGGAGTGGTGCTTTCGCTGGTGATCTCGGTCCGGATCGGCCGTGGCCTGATCGTCGAACTCACCGGCCTGCGCAACTCCGCGCTCACCCTGGCGGGCCGCGAACTGCCTCGTGCCATCGCGAGGCTGCACGCCGGGAAGCCCGTCGATCTCGATGCCGTAGCACCCGTGCGCCCCCAGCCGGACGACGAGGTGGGCCAGGTCGGCGCCTCATTGGTCGCCGTCCACCGGGCCGCGGTCAAGGCAGCGGCCGATCGGGCCGAGATCCTGCACGGCATCTCCGGCGTCTACGTGAACCTCGCGCGCCGCAACCAGACACTGGTACACCGCCAGCTCGCCCTGCTCGACACGATGGAACGCCGTAACGAGGACCCGGTCGAACTGGAGGATCTGTTCCGGCTCGACCATCTCACCACCCGGATGCGTCGCCACTCGGAGAGCCTCATCATCCTCTCCGGTGCCATGCCGGGGCGGCGCTGGCGGCACCCCGTCCCGCTCATGGACATCGTCCGGGCAGCCGTGGCCGAGGTCGAGGACTACGACCGGGTGCTGATCACGGACATCCCAGCAGTCCGGGTGCCCGGCGCGGCGGTAGCGGACCTCACGCACATGCTTGCCGAACTCGTCGAGAACGCCACGGCGTACTCGCCTCCGCCCACCAGGGTGCGCCTGTCCGCCGAGCGCGTTGGCGCGGGCATCGCGCTGGAGATCGAGGACCGCGGACTCGGCATGGAGCAGTCCGCGCTCGCCGAGGCCAACCGGCGCATCACCGACACCGAACGGATCGATCTGCTCGACAGCGGCCAGCTCGGCCTGTTCGTGGTGAACCGGCTCGCGCACCGCCTGGACGTGCGAGTGGCCCTCCGATCGTCGGTGTACGGGGGCATCGTCGCCGTGGTCCTGCTGCCCGGCCAAGTGGCGGGCGAACCGATCGATGAGACCGGTGACGGTGCGGAGACGGGGGAAGCGGCCACGGACGGCACGACCGACGGCCTGCCCCGCCGGATCTCGGCCAGACCGGGTGCCACCGACTCGGCGGAGACGGCGGCCGCGGAGACGGATCCGTACACGAGCCAGGTGGGTGCGGCGCCTGCTGTTCCCGTCCCGGCCCCGGCCGGGACGCCAAAGGAGCCGGTACACCCCACGAACGCACACGTAACGGAGCCCGTGCCCCCCACGTCGCATCCTGCTCCCGGCCAGCGGCCGTCGCCGACCACGGGCGAAGCACCTCCGCCTCATGCGGCCCGGCCCGAACTGCCCCGTCGTATACGCCAGGCCGGTCCGGCACCCGAGCCGTCCGACGAGACCGAACCATACGGGCAGACGCGGAATCCATCCGGGAGAACCCCCGAGGAGGCCCGCGCCACCATGGCGTCCTTCCGGACGGGCTGGGCCCGCGGCCAGGCCGTCAGGACGGCGCCGCGCCCCCAGAGGGAGAGCGACCACGGCACAGAAGGCAAAGGAGAGAACCGATGACCCGCACCGCCCACCGCTCCAGTGAACTCGACTGGCTTCTGGAGGAACTCGTCGCTCACGTGCCGGAGATCAGACAGGCAGTCGTACTCTCCGGCGACGGGCTGCCAGTCGGCTCGTCGAAGGCAGTGTCCCGAGACGACGGAGAGCGGTTCGCCGCGATCGCCTCCGGCTTCCACAGCCTCGCCAAGGGCGCCGGACGCCACTTCAGGGCTGGCAGGGTCGTCCAGACACTGGTCGAGCTGGAGGACGGATTCCTGTTCGTCGTCGCCGCGGGCGAGGGCTCGTGCCTTGCGGTATTCAGCGATGCCGCCGCCGATGTCGGCCTGGTCGCGTACGAGATGGCCCGGCTCGTCAAGCGGGTCGGCGCGCACCTCGGCACTCCAGCACGCGGCGAGGCCGGTGAGACCTCACGCCTCGATGACTGACTCCGATCAGCGCTGGTACGACGAAGCGGCGGGGCCCTTGGTACGCCTCTACGCCGTGACGACCGGGCGGGCGCACATCGGCAGCGAGCAGCAACTCGACCTGATGACCGTCATCCACGCACTGCCGGATGCCGGTCACGACCCAGTGCTCTCGCCCGAGCAGGCGGCGATCCTCCATCTGTGCAGACCACGGCCGCACCCCGTGGCCGACATCGCATCCGACTCCGAACTGCCACTGACAGTCGTACGAGTGCTCCTCAGCGATCTGCTGGCAATGGGCCTGATCCGCACCACGCCGCCCGTCCCGCCGGCCCGACTGCCCGACGCACGCATCCTCAGGAGGGTGATCGATGGACTCCGAGCGCTCTGACGCGCCAGCGCCCTTTCTCGCCCTCAAGATCCTGGTGGCCGGGGGCTTCGGGGTCGGCAAGACCACGTTCGTCGGCACGGTCAGCGAGATCCGGCCGTTGAACACGGAGGAGCTCCTGACCGAGGCGGGCCGGGTGGACGACAGCCTGGACGAGGTCACCGACAAGCGCACCACCACCGTGGCACTGGACTTCGGCCGGATCACCTTCGGCGACGACCTCGCGCTGTATCTCTTCGGCACTCCGGGCCAGGACCGGTTCTGGTTCCTGTGGGACGAGCTCGCCACCGGCGCTCTGGGCGCGGTGGTGCTCGCGGACACCCGGAGACTGCGGGACTCCTTCCCGGCTGTCGACTACTTCGAGCGGCACCGACTGCCGTTCGTCGTCGCCGTCAACTGCTTCAACGGCGTCCGCGACTACAGCGCGGGTGAAGTGGCGGCAGCGCTCGACCTGGACGAGGAGACTCCAGTAGTGCTGTGCGACGCGCGGGACCGGGAATCCGGGAAGGAGGTCCTGGTCACCCTGATCGAGCTGGCGGGCGAAGCCGCCACCACTCCCGCCACCACAGAACCCCGATGTGACGTGGGAACGCCTCGATGAAATGATCAACTGGCGTTCACCCCCGACGGACGCAGGCCGGTGACCAGTCCGGCGGCCAAGGCGTTCCAGTCGCGGGAGATGATCGCGAGTCGGAAAATCGAGCCGACCCGCGCCCTCACCGGGAAATCCTTCAAAAGTGCGCCACAAGCTTCCCGCATGAACGCGCACTGCGAACGCATCATCGGCAGCATCCGGCGCGAAGCCCTCGACCACATCCTCATCATGAACGAGACCCACGCCCGCCACGCCCTCGCGGCCTACGAGCGGCACTACAACCAGCACCGACCTCACCAAGCCCGCAACCAGCTCCCACCCGAGGACACCCCCGAACAACCCTCCGCACGACATGACTTCCACACCCACAAAGTCGAGCACACCCGGATCCTCGGGGCCTCATCAACGAGTAGAGATAGGGGTCGGGAGCCGGCAAAGGGCCCTTATGCCTCTCGATTGCAGAGAGCATCCGAATCGATGGGGTGACCTCGCGGGCCCGTGATTGACGACGGCACACAGGGGCGCGGTACGGCGCCGTAGGTCCACCGGATCGGGCGACGGACGAATCGGGCACCGTTGACACGTCTGCGAGTTGGGAGCACGAGGGCTCCCAGAGGGCTCCCACTTGCTCCCGGCCCGGAAACGGTCAAGGCCGTCCCCGCTACCCGCGGAAACGGCCTTCGACCTGCGAAAACGCTGGTCGGGACGACAGGATTTGAACCTGCGCCCCCTTGACCCCCAGCGGTGCGGCAACTCTCCGCGACAAGTCGTATCACTCTGCGGTCGAGTGTTTCGGGGCCGTACGCCGCCGTACGGAGCCAGCAGTCACGCGTACATCGCGAAGATCGGCTCGGCGGCACCCTTCACGAGTACCACCATGCAGCGGCTCAGCCGCCGGCCCTGTCGGCCACGGTCATACGGTTCAGTCGGCGAGGATGCGGGTGAGCGTCCGCAGCGCGCGGTCCCGGTGCGCGTCGAGCCCCGCGATCACCTCGTCCACCGCCTTGCGTCGCACCGCGCCGAGGATCTCGTCGTGGGCCTCGACCGCGTGCTCCCGCTCTTCCGGCGAGTTGTAGTACATCGCGCGGTAGGGCTCGGTGGAGTCCCACAGGAGCTGGATCAGGCGCACCGTGTGGGGTTGGTCCGCGGACTCCAGGATGCCGAAATGGAATCGGCGGTTCGCCTCCAGCTCGGCGGCGACGTCGCCGCGCCGGGCGGCCTCGGCGCAGTCACGGGCGGCGAGGGCGATCCGCTCGACGGCGTCCTCGTCGAGCGCGGGCAGGGCCTGGCGCACCGCGCGCTCCTCCAGCAACCGCCGCAGCGCGTAGATCTCCTGAAGGTCAGCGGCGTGCAGCTCGGTGATGAAGTAGCCGCGCCGTGGCCGGTAGACGACCTGCCCCTCCTGTTCCAGGGCCCGCAGCGCCTCGCGGACCGGGGCGAGGCTTACCCCGAGGCTGTCGGCGATCTCCTCCTGCAAGATCCGCTGCCCCGGCCGGTAGCGGCCGGAAACGATCGCCCGTCGCAGCGCCTCGAGGGCGTGCTGGGCCATCGTTCCCGGTCCGCTTCGCTGTGTCGTCATCGCCTCGACTCTAGCGGTGACGGTTCACCGGAACGCGTCGATCCCGGTCAGCGCGGCCCCGATGACCAGCGCGTGCACATCCGCGGTGCCCTCGTAGGTGACCACCGACTCGAGATTGGCCATGTGCCGCATCACCGGATACTCCAGGGTGATCCCGTTGGCGCCCAGCACCTGCCGTGCCGTGCGGGCTACGTCCAGGGCGGCATCGACGTTGCCCAGCTTGCCCATGCTCACCTGCTCGGGCCGCAATCGGCCATCGTCCTTGAGCCGGCCCAGGTGCAGTGCCAGCAGGGTCGCCCGGTTGACCTCCAGCGCCATCCGGGCGAGCTTCTGCTGCTGGATCTGGAACCCGCCGATCAGCTTGCCGAACTGCGCCCGGGTCGTGCTGTAGTCGATGGCGGCCGCCAGACAGGCCCGGGCGGCTCCGGCCGCGCCCCATACGATCCCGAAACGGGCCTCGTTCAGGCACGACAGCGGACCGCGCAGAGAGGTGGCGCCGGGCAGCATCGCCGAGGACGGCAGCCGGACCTCGTCCAGGACCAGCTCCGAGGTGGTCGACGCGCGCAGTGACAGCTTCTTGCGGATGTCGTGGGCCGAGAAGCCCTTGGTGCCCTTGGGCACCAAGAAGCCGCGGACGCCCTCCTCGGTGCGCGCCCACACCACCGCCACATCGGCCAGCGAACCGTTGGTGATCCACATCTTCTGGCCGTTCAGGAGCCAGTCGTCGCCGTTCCGCCGGGCGTAGGTCCGCATGGAGCTCGGGTCCGAGCCCGAGTCCGGTTCGGTCAGGCCGAAGCATCCGATGGCCTCACCGGCCGCCATCCGCGGCAGCCACTGGCGCTTCTGCTCCTCCGAGCCCCACCGGTGGATGGCGAACATGGCCAGCGAGCCCTGTACCGACACCAGGCTGCGCAGGCCGCTGTCGCCGGCCTCCAGCTCCAGGCACGCCAGTCCGTAGGCGGTGGCGCTCGTCCCGGCGCATCCGTAGCCCTCGAGATGCATTCCCAGCACCCCCAGCTTGCCCAGCTCCCCCACCAGTTCCCGGGGCAGCCGCCCCTGGTCGAACCAGTCTCCGATCCCGGGAAGCACCCGGTCGCGGACGAACGCGCGGACGGTGTCCCGGATGTCGCGCTCCTCATCGGAGAGGACGTGGTCGACGGAGAGAAAGTCCAGTGGAACTGCTGCCGAAGTGGTCATCGCCGACTCTCCTCTTGTTCTCGGAGCCTTTTGTTCTCGGGACCTTTTGTTCTCGGAGCCTTGTTCTCGGCGTCGCGGGCCCCATAGTCTTCGAATCTCGATTTTCGAAAATCGATGATTGGAGGCTCGCAGATGACGACCGCTCTTGGCAACCTCCGGGTACTGGACTTCGCCCGCGTCCTGGCCGGCCCCTTCGCCACGATGCTCCTCGCCGACCTGGGCGCCACCGTCACGAAGGTCGAGCGCCCGGGGACCGGCGACGACACCCGCGCCTGGGGCCCGCCCCACGACCAGCACGACCAGGCCACTTACTTCCAGGCCGTCAACCGCAACAAGGACACGATCGCGCTCGATCTGTCCGATCCGCGCGATCGCGCCGAGGCGCGGCGGCTGGCCCTGTCCGCCGATGTGGTCGTCGAGAACTTCCGGCCCGGACTCATGGCGGAGTTCGGCCTCGACCACGAGCAGCTCCGGGCCGACAACCCTGGCCTGATCTACTGCTCGATCACCGGCTTCGGACGCGGCCCCGGCGCCCAACTCCCCGGCTACGACCTGCTCGTCCAGGCACTCGGCGGGCTGATGAGCATCACCGGCGAGCCCGACCGCGAGCCCCAGAAGGTCGGTGTGGCCGTGGTCGATGTGCTCGCCGGGCTGTTCGCCACCACGGGCATCCTCACCGCGCTCCATCACCGGACCCGCACCGGCGAGGGCCAGCGGGTGGATGTCGACCTGCTGTCGTGCCTGCTCGCCGCGCTGGTCAACCAGGCCAGCGCCTACACCTCCGGCGGTGTCGTGCCCACCCGGATGGGCAACCAGCACCCCAGCATCGCGCCCTACGAACCGCTCCCCTGCTCCCACGGCGAGCTGGTGCTCGCCGTGGGCAACGACCGCCAGTTCACCGACCTGTGCCAGGTGCTCGGCGCCCCACACCTGGCCGCCGATGAGCGGTACGCCACCAACACGGCCCGGGTGCGGCACCGGGGTCAGTTGCGCACGGAGCTGATACGCCTGCTCGCGGCCAGGCCGGCCGAGGACTGGGCAAAGGAGCTGACCCGCGTACGCGTGCCCGCCGGAATCGTCAACGACATCGCCGGCGCCTTCGCGCTCGCCACCGGCCTCGGGCTCGCCCCGACCGTGGAGCTTCCCCGCGCCGACGGCAGCGCCGTGACCCTGTGCCGCAACCCGATCGGGCTTTCCGCGACACCACCGGTCTACCGGTCCGCGCCGCCACCACTGCCGCGCCACCGGCGCACCTGACCCACCGCGCCCACGGTCATCGTCCGTCGCCGTCCACGAGCACGGTCTTCGGCGTCCGGCCGATCGGCCGCATCGAGGTGACCTCGCCCAGAGCGGCGTAATTGGGTCCCGCGATCCGGGCGATCGGCCGCATCGCGGCGGTGTCGACCTTGCCGTCGGCCATCAGCGAGTCCCGGATGTGGAAGGTGAGGACCTCGCCGACGACGAACTCCGCACCGGTCAGCCCGTACTCGGTGACGCTGTGCAGGGCGCACTCCAGGCTGACCGGTACATCCCGCAGCCGCGCGACGCCGACCCGGTCGGAGTCCACCGTGCCCAGGCCCAGCGTCTCGACCTCGCTGACGCAGGACGGATACTCGACAGCACTCTGATGGACCGCCTCGATCATCGTCTCGTCCGGGATGTTGACGACGAACTCGCCACCGCGATGGATGTTGTGGCCGGTGTCCTTGCGCACGCCCGCCTTCCGGCCGATGTTGATGCCCACCATCGGGGGTTTGCTGGAGACGAAGGTGAAGCAACTGAACGGCGCGAGGTTGAGCACCCCGTGTGGGGCTCGTTATTCATCGCTGCTGGTCAAACGCCCCACCCGGAGTGCTGAGAGCTGCGACCGTGATGGGATGATCGTGTCGCTTCTGTACCAGGTGACTCGACGTCTTCTCTCCGTCCCGGCAATGCTTCTCCGGCGGGACACCTCGAAGGAGGCCGAACTTCTCGTCCTGCGCCACGAAAACGCCGTGCTACGACGCCAACTACAAGGACGAGTACGGTACGAACCCGCGGACCGCATGTGGTTCGCCTCCCTGTCCTCACTGATCCCCCGCCGCCGCTGGGCAAAGGTCTACCCCATCGCACCCAGCACGCTATTGGCCTGGCATCGCAAGCTCGTCGCCCGCCGCTGGGACTACTCCCGACGACGCCGCGGTCCCGGACGGCCGCCCACACAGACCGTCATCAAGAACCTCGTACTGCGCCACGCCCGTGAGAACAGCCGATGGGGCCATCACCGGATCCAGGGCGAACTGGCCCGGCTCGGACACCCGATCGCCGCCTCGACCCTCTGGCAGATTCTCCACACCGCAGGAATCGACCCCGCACCCCGCCGCGCCGGCCCAACCTGGCGCGGGTTCCTCTCCGCACAGGCCACCAGCCTGATCGCCTGCGACTTCCTCCACATCGACACCATCAGCCTGCACCGCCTGTACGCCCT